>DASQDN010000204.1:0-14457 GCA_035634155.1 Bryobacteraceae bacterium
GATTGAGGATGGCCGGATTACGGCGCCGGTTCGCGGCGCCACGTTGATCGGCAACGGGCCGGAGGCGCTGAAGTACGTGTCGATGGTGGGAAATGATCTGAAGCTGGACGAGGGTATCGGAATCTGCGGCAAAGAAGGCCAGAGCGTCCCGGTCGGCGTTGGTATACCTACGATTAAGCTTGATCGGATGACGGTGGGAGGAACAGCTTGAACCTGGAAGACCTCGCTTCGCAGGTTGTACAACTCGCCGGGTCAGGTGGCGCTTCAGGGGTTGAGTGTACCGTCTCCGAGGGCGAACACTTCTCGGCCGGCATCCGCATGGGTGAGGTGGAAAGTCTGAAAGAGTCCGGCGCTCGCCGCGCCGGCGTGCGAGTGATGGTCGGCAAGCACACCGGATCGGCGTACACGTCGGACTTGACCGCCGAGGGTATCCGTCAGATGGTCAGTTCCGCGTTGGAACTAGCGAAGATCACCACGGAGGATCCATACGCCGGATTACCGGAGGAGTCGGAACTCGGCCGCATTTCCGCGGATCTGGAGTTGTACTCGGATTCAGTTCCTGCGCTCGAAGCGGGCACAAAGATCGAATGGGCCAAGCGCGCCGAGGCCGCGGCGCTAGCAGCCGACCCGAGGATCGCCAACTCCGAAGGCGCTTCGTGCGACACCCATGTCGGCACGAGCGTGTTCGCCAATTCGCTCGGGTTCCTGGGGCGTTATCGAACCAGCAGTTGTTCGATTTCGGCGGTGCCGGTAGCAAAGCAGAACGGCAGCATGGAGCGCGATTTCTGGTACAGCGTATCGCGCAGCGCAGATGGGCTGGAAAGCCCGGAAGACGTCGGTCGCCGAGCGGCGGAGCGTGCCCTTCGGCGGCTAGGCGCACGCAAGGTAGCGACACAGAAAGTGCCTGTCGTGTTCGAGGCGCGGGTAGCTCGGACCCTGCTCGACAACATCTTCGATGCCGTCAGCGGCGATTCGGTATATCGCGGCGAGACGTTTCTCGACGGAAAGCTCGGGCAGAAAATCGGGTCTGAGAAGCTGACGGTGATTGACGACGCGACCATTCCAAAGCTGTTTGGATCGTCTCCCTTCGACGATGAAGGCGTGCCTTCACGGCGCACGGTCGTGATCGAGAATGGTGTGCTTCGGTCGTGGCTGCTGAACAGCTACACGGCTCGCAAGCTGGGAATGAAAACAACCGGAAATGCATCGCGCGGAATCACCGGAAATGCGGGAGTCGGCCACGGCAACTTCTATATTCCAAATGGGACCGTCGCGCCGGCCGACATTGTAAAGTCGGTGAAGAGCGGGTTGTACGTCACGGAATTAATTGGATTCGGGGTGAATGTCGTTACCGGCGATTATTCGCGCGGAGCCGCGGGGCTGTGGATCGAGAACGGGGAGTTCACGCATCCTGTCTCGGAGATCACCATCGCCAGCACCCTGCAGGACATGCTCGCTAACCTGGAGGTCATCGGCTCGGACCTGGAGTTCCGTGCCGCGCTTGCCTCGCCGGCGCTTCTGATTTCGGAGATGACTATCAGTGGTCAATAAAGCTGCGGAATCCCGTTCGGTCAGCGTGCCCGTGGTCATCGTGGTCGCGCTCCTGCCCCTGCTGGGCGGCTTAATCTGGTACGCCAATAAGAAGGCGACCGAACCCGGTCCCGTACCCGGAGTAGCCAGCGCCGAAGCCAAGGCGTACGTTCAGAACCTGAAGCTGAGCGGCGTCGAGATGAAGGCAACCGAGAACTTCGCGGGAGCGACCGTGGTCGAGATCGTAGGGAACATCAGGAACGATGGCGATCGGCCGGTCTCGCGTGTGGAATTGAGCTGTGTTTTCTACGACGTAAGCGGCCTGGTCGTCTTGAAGGAACGAGTGGCAATTGTTAAAGCGACCCTCGGTCCAGGCGAAACGAAGCCATTTCGGCTGCCTTTTGAAGGTGTCCCGGAAAGCTGGAATCAGACACTGCCCAACTTGGTTATCGCTCAGATTGTGTTTGGCTAATGCGCACCCTGATTTTCCTTGTCGCGGTTTGCAGCGCATACGCCGAGTCGCGGTTCCCGTTCACCATGGCGCAGCGCGCCCAAGCCGTGGCCGTGCTCGACATGAGTTCACCCGGTTCGGATTGGGCGGTGAAAGGCAGCGAAGCAGCGATTGTCGATGTTTCGCTCGACGGCAAACCACATCAGCAGGTAGTTCTTTTCGCCGGTCCGGCGCGACACGCGTATCGATTATCGCTGGGGCTGCTAACGCCGGGCGAGCATGAGATCACAGTAGAACGGAACGATCGGTTTTCGGCGCCACAAGCGCAATTTGAAGCCCATGAACTGAAGATCGAGGAAATGGGAGCGGCGCATCCCGAACACGACGTATACGCCTATGCTCCAGTGCTGCATGCGCGACTGAACACGATCGGTAAATTCTCGGATATCCCGCTGGTGCTTTATTGCGAGAGAGTGAAGGACACAACCGGAGACACACTGCAGTATACGGTCATCTTTTCGAACGAAGATGGCGGCACATCCACGCGCACGTTGATGTCGCGCTGGGGTAGAACCACAGACATCGAGTATGTGTACCGGCGGTCGGTTGCCACCGGCCAGGGGATTGTGCAGGGGCCCGGCCACAAGGATGTGGAGTTTACGGGTCAACACGACGGATCTCATCCGCTGCTGATGCCGGTGACGGACAACAACATGGTGGCTGAAGCCAAGGATTCGCCGCTCCGTTTCCGCCCGGCGCCGGTGCTTGTGGATCTTTCCGTTGTCTCGCGCGAGGACGTCATGGATCGTCATCCATTCACGTACGTGGTGATGGGCAAGGAGTTGCTGCGCGAAGGCAAGCTGCGGCCGTTCGGGGTTGCGGCCGGGGAGAAGATCTCGGACCCCAGGAACTATCTTTTTGTCGATTACTCCGCCACACTTTCAGACGCATCGATGACGGTGAGCGTCCGCACGAAGGACGGACGTTTGCACTCCTCGGACTTCGGGCGCTCCGATGTGGCGATTGATCGCAGTGGTCACGTGCGCACGACGGTGGAACTGCCGCCGAAGACGAGCCGCGAGGACATCGACGAGATCGCCTTTCAGTGCCGCGTTGCACAGCCGGCCAGGGGTGAAACGGTCGCGCATTCGGGCCAGTGCGTCCTGCACGGCGTTGCAAAGGTTTTTCAGCTTCGCTCGGACTATACTCCCCTGCCCAGATTCTGGTGGATGACCCAGCCGGTGACTATGAGGACCGGCGCCGGCATGGCCTACAGACCGTGACGCCCGCCGACCTGGCGAATCAGCTTCGGTCAACCGGCACTTTGACTTTGACCCTGAAGGTGATCCCGAAGAGCTCGCGCAATGAGCTCGTCGGACTCATGGAGGACGGAAGCCTTAAAGTGAAAATCACGGCCGCGCCTGAAAAAGGCAAAGCGAATGCCGCTGTGTGCGGCTTCCTGGCGGAGTTCTTCGGCGTGGCAAAGAAGAATGTGGAGATCGTGCGAGGCGAGACGTCGCAGAGCAAGCAGGTGATGGTTCGGATTTGATATAAATAGTGGAGGCAGGATCGGCGGGCGAAGGCCGACCCTGCTCCCGGTTTCCTGCTAGCGCTTGTTGCTGCTACGCTTTGCAGTAAACCGGATCGTGATTGTACCGACGAGAGTCAGCACAACTTTGATCACTACAAGGATCATAGTGATCCTCCTTTCCGCTTCGAGGTGAAGGCCCGGGCTGATTCCCCGGGCTTTCCTGTTTGGAAGCTCATCACTCCATTACGGAAACCCCGCTCTTCACCCTTTCACGGCAAGCTTGTTATTTCGGCGACGGCTGCAGACGACGCGCCTTCTCGTAATCGGCCATCAATTGCTTGACAACTTTGTCCGCTACGTCAGCGCTGGCCCCCTTGAATTTTGCTCCCAGGCTTTCCTGCGTGGTTGCCCAGATCACGTCGCCTGAGGCGCTTACCAGCCGGACAGCCGCCACGGCCTCGTGCTTGCGTTCGGTGATCTTTTCCGACTCGTCAATCCCAACTCCCACGCTTGCGTTGCTTCGCCGGCTTGGATTGCCTCGATTCGCGCCGTTCCCCGTCCCGAGAGAGGCTCGGGCGTTCACGCCTTCGCTGGTCTGGAAGGTGTCGGTGAAGACAGTGTCTTCGGCCGAACCACGCAGCACCGCGTCTGCTTTTGCGGCGTTTTCGGTCAGGACGAAAAGACCGGTTGCTTGCAGCGAATTGATGATCATGTCGCGAATCTGCGAAGCGGTCTGATCCCCGGTAAGCTGTTCGATATGCACACGCTTAACGCTGAGAAGCGATGGCTTTTCTTCGACGGGCTCCAGCCCCAGGCACCAGCCGCTTGAGAGCGCCATGGCGACAATGAATTTAGTCATCCTTTACCTGCCTTTCTCGCCTGCTCGTCTTGATACTGGACCTTCAAGCCCGTACGGGCCTCCAGCGAAACGAGGAGGGCTCGGATTTTGCTTTTGTCGACGCGGAATACCATCGCTTGCTGCCGTCCCTGGGCGTCGGTGTAGCCGAGGCTGAGGAAGTGCTGACGTTTCTTACTCATCAGAAACAGCGGCGAGACCAGCGCGGCCGCGATATAGCGGCGGTCAACCTGTTGACCGTATTCGAGGAGATTTACCTGCGTGTAGGGCACGTGCAGCTCCCTGCCCTTGCATCGGAACTGTAGGAAGAGATCGTCGGTGGCTCGGAGATCGCCCTCCGCGTCCGCCGGAAGGGAGCCCACCGTACCGCCGACATACCTCGCGTCGCCGGCCAACACGCAGGCACAAACCAGGAACATGACCGCGAGGAATCGCATATGAGCTTAGTAGGCGGGCAAGTACGGATTTCTCCGCTGAAGCGAAGGCGGATTGGCGAGCGGAGGCGCGTGAGACAATAAGATCGTGCTATTCGACCGTGACCCAAAGCTGCAAGGGGATAGCATACCGGTCCCGGATGGGCTTCCTTCCGACGTCATTGTTAGTCCAGACACTTACCGGGCCCAGCGTATTCCTCCAGGCCAGTCGCGAACCAAGAAGTGGCCCGTGCTGGATGCAGCGGGACCTCCGCGAATCGATCCCGCTAAGTGGAAGCTTCGCCTTACCGGACTAGTAGGCAGCGACACGTCCTGGACGTTCAACGAATTTCACGAGCTGCCACGCGCCCGGGTTTTCGCGGACTTCCACTGCGTTACGCGCTGGTCGAGGCTGGGCAACATCTGGACAGGGGTATCGACCCGTGAGTTGGTAGCCCGCGCCGGCGGCGTAAAGGCGGAGTGCCGGTTTGTGCTGGCTTACGGGTACGATTACGGCTGGACGACGAATGTGCCGATCGAGGAATTCCTGGCAGAGGACGTCCTGGTCGCAACGCACCACGACGATGAGCCCATTGCGCTTGAGCATGGCGGGCCGGCCCGCCTGATCGTACCACGCCTCTATGCCTGGAAAAGCGCCAAGTGGTTGTCCGGCTTGGAGTTCCTCGCCGAGGACAAGCCGGGATTCTGGGAGCGCAACGGCTATCACATGCATGGCGATCCGTGGGAAGAGGAGCGCTTCGGCGACTGATGTACGACGTTCCTGAGCACAAGCGCCGCTGGAGCAGGCGCATTCTGCTGAGCACCGGGGGCATGGGCGTGGTCGGCGCGGGAGCCATGATTTATCAGGCGGCTCCTGGGTTTTGGCAGCAGTACACGCGCGAACTGCGGCGGCCGGTAGCTCCTCCGCCGAACGTACCGGACCCGGCCAATTGGCCTGACAAGGGTCTGCACGCGGCTTGGCTGGGTCATAGCACTGTGCTGATGAAAATCGACGGGTATACCATCCTTACCGACCCTGTCTTCGGCACGCGTGCCGGACTGCATCTGGGCCCTGTCACGCTGGGAGTAAAAAGACTGGTGGAGCCGGCGCTGCCCATGACGGCGCTGCCGAGAATCGACTTGGTTTTGCTGTCGCATGCCCACATGGACCACTTCGACATTCCGTCGCTCCGTCGACTCGAAAAGCGGGAAACCAGCGTGGTGACGGCGAGCCGCACCGGCGATCTGCTACGCGTCGGCCAATACCAGGCGGTACACGAGATCGGCTGGGGACAGGAGCAGCGCGTCGGTCCCGCACTGGTGCGAGGCGTCGAGGTGAACCATTGGGGCGCTCGGCTGCGCACCGATACTTATAGGGGCTACAACGGCTATCTCATTCAGTCGGGCCGATACCGGCTGCTGTTCGCCGGCGACACTGCCGATACGAAGAAGCTGACCAAAATCGCGGGTTCCAAACGCCTGGACATGATCATCATGCCAATCGGCGCCTACAATCCGTGGGTGCGCTTCCATTGCACCCCCGAGCAGGCCTGGCGGATGAGCCAGGAAGCGCGGGCCGAGCTGTTCTTCCCGGTCCACCATTCGACCTTTCAACTTAGCCGCGAACCTGCTGGCGAGCCCTTGGAGCGCCTGCACACGGCCGCCGGCCGCGAAGAAAACCGAATTCTGGTGCACCAGGTCGGCGAGCAGGTCCATCTTTCTTAATCCGCAATGTCGCTAATCAGTTGTCAGAACATCAGCAAGACGTTTGGAGTGCGCCCGCTTTTCGAGAACCTTTCCATCGTGATCTCGGAGGGCGAGCGGATCGGCCTCATCGGTCCGAATGGCTCCGGCAAATCCACGCTGGTGGCGATTCTGGCTGGAGTTGAGACTCCCGATGACGGAATCGTCGCGTCCCGGAAGAACCTCCGGCTTGGGTTCGTTCCGCAGGAATCGAAGTTTGAGTCCGGCCAGACCGTCCGGGCAGTGATTGCGGAAGCGTTACGCGATCAGACTATCGACGAATACGAGGTTGAATCCCGGATCAACATCGCGGCAGGCCGGGCTGGGTTCGACTCCATGGATTCCGAGGCTGTGACGCTGTCGGGCGGCTGGAAGAAGCGGCTGGCGATCGCTCGGGAGCTGGTGCAGGAACCGGACGTCCTCCTGCTGGACGAGCCCACCAATCACTTGGATCTCGACGGCATTCTTTGGCTGGAGAAGCTGTTGTCGAGCGCGGGTTTTGCCAGCCTGATCGTCAGCCACGACCGGTACTTTCTCGAGAACGTCGCGAGCGACATGATCGAGATGAATCGGATCTATCCGGAGGGTATTTTCCGGTCCAAAGGCAATTACAGCGAGTTCCTGCTAAAGCGCGACGACTTCATCGAGACGCAGAACAAGCAGCGCGAATCGCTCCAGAACCAGGTGCGGCGTGAGGTGGAGTGGCTTCGCCGCGGCCCCAAGGCTCGAACTACTAAATCCAAGGCGCGGATCGATCAAGCGGGTCGAATGATAACCGAACTGGCGGAGATGCAGTCGCGGATCGTGAGCGGAAGTACTCAGATCGATTTCAGCGCGTCCGGTCGTAAGACGAAGCGACTGATCCACGTAGAGGGCCTGCACAAGGAACTCGGGGGCCGGACGTTGTTCCAGGCGTTGAACCTAAACCTGGCGCCCGGAGTACGGCTTGGTTTGGTGGGTCCGAATGGCAGCGGCAAGACGACGCTGCTGCGCATCCTCGCCGGCCAGATGGAGGCCGATGCAGGCCTCGTGGAGCGCGCCGACAATCTCCGTATTGTGTACTTCGACCAACATCGGGAGCAGCTCGATCCTTCGCAGCCCTTGCGAGTGGCCCTGTGTCCGCACGGCGATCACGTGAACTTCCGCGATCGACCAATGCACGTAGTTTCTTGGGCAAAGCGATTCCTGTTCCGGTCCGAGCAGTTGGACGTTGCGGTGGACCGGCTTTCCGGCGGCGAGCGGGCTCGCGTGCTGATCGCCCGGCTGATGCTGCAGCCCGCCGATGTCCTGATGCTCGATGAGCCGACCAATGACCTGGACATCAACACGCTGGAGGTTCTCGAAGAGAACCTGATGGACTTTACGGGATCCGTCGTGCTGGTGACACACGACCGCTACATGCTCGACCGGGTATCGACGATCGTGTTGGGCTTAGACGGCGAGGGGAATTCAGGGTTGTTCGCCGACTATTCGCAATGGGAGCAGTTTCGGACGGAAATGGCCAAAAAGCCTGAGGCTCCTGTGTCGGCGAAACCTCCCGCGCAGGCGGCGGCGACTGCGCAAAAGAAGCGCCTGTCGTACATGGAGCAGCGGGAATGGGACGGAATAGAGAGCCTTATTCACGAAGCTGAAGCAAAACTCCGGAAGATACAGGACGATTTGCACGATCCAGCGGTGACGACCGATCCGGCGCGGCTCCAGGAAACTTACGCGAAATTGCAGCCCTGCCAAGCGGAAGTCGATCGGCTGTATGAGCGCTGGGCAGAACTGGAAGCGAAACTTTCCTAACGCTTCTACCTAGATAAGTACTTTAATCAGCCCTAGTCTATGACGGTCTCGATCTCCGGTGACCGCGACTATGTGCGGCCGGAATGGGGCTTCGCCCTTTCGGTTCAATTACGCTATTATCGCTATCCAGGCTCCGTACGTAACTGGCTCGCCCGCAACTTTCCTACGGCCTATTCTGAATGACGAGAAGCAGGTGCGGAAGTTGTACGAGCTTTCTCCTGCCCGACGGCGACTACGTGCTCACCGCAAGAACCGTACGCTCGTCTTCGACGAAAGTGTGACGTACAAGGGCACGACCGTGCCCGCCTCCGATTACGTCAAGGCAAGCGCCTTCTTCGACGGATTCCTGGGAGCGCAGGGAAACGCGATCGTGCTTGTTCGGCAACCTTAAGGTCTACTGCGGTACCGGGCGGCCCATCGATTTGTAGATGTCCTCAATGGTTTTAATCTGCGCCAGCGCCTGCTTGTGCGTCTTGTCGTATTCCAGGGCCTTACGATACGACTTCAGTGCCTGCGGATACTTCATACGGGGCGGGAGCGCTTCGTTGTACATGAACGTGTCCCCCTGGCCCACGTAAGCCTCGGCGAATGCCTTCTTCACTTCAGGGGACTTCGGCTGAACCTTCTGCGCCTTCTCCAGCGCAACAATCGCGTCGTCGTACTTCTTGGCCGCGATCAGTTTCTTTGCTTCCTGTACTTCCGAAGCGGCCGCCCACATCACGGTGGCGGCGCTGGCCGCGAGAATCCATCTACGCATGCTCATTTCTATATTTTAGGCCAGAGAGCCGCATTCCAATACGGCGCCGACCGGGAAACCATCGGAAGGCTTGATCTCCGCGGTAATTCTTCTTGACGCGATGGAGATGATGTACACCGAGCCGGTGGTCGCCACCAGGACCGATCGGTGATCCGTAGATAGCGAGCAGGAGACAGGATCGGCAGGCACCAGCACGTAATCGGTTTGTTGACGCTGTTGAAGATCGGCAAATGCAACGCGTCTTTCCTTCGACAATGCATAAAGAAGTGTCTTGCCCGCAGGATCAACGACCGCGCTCACCGGACCTTTTCCGGTGATGATATTTGCGCTTACTTGCTGCTTGGCGGTATCCACGATGGCAATATTGTCCGAAGCCTGGTTCGGAACGTAGAGCTCTTTTCCGTCACTAGATAACGTGCTGCCGCCGGGACGATCTCCTGTGCGGATGATCTTTGTCTCACCTGAGCCGGTGTGAATCGCAGCGACAGTACCTGACGCGGTGTTGCTTACGTAGGCCCACGAACTTCCTGCAGGGCCGAAGGTCACGTTGGCCGGGCCGCTTCCTTTCGTGTCGTAACGCTTCCGTACGATCCGCCGTGACGGGTCGATGAGCAGGAGTCCCGACGGTTGTTCGGTCACTATGGCTATTTCGCCCGTAGCCGCATTCACGCCTATACCTCGAGGGCGGCGGTTGTCGGATAAAGAAATATCACCGATCCTGCGGCGCGACGCAATGTCGACGATGGTGGCGGTCGCCTCGTCGGCCGTCATATAAAGCCGCCGCTTGTCTGGCGAGAGGGCCATGTGATGGGCGACTTGTCCGACGCGAACGGTCCCGAGCACCTGCCCAGCCGCGGAGAGATAAACGACCTGTTCGCCTGCACTTCGCAACCCGAGGTAGACGGACTCAGCCGCGAACGCACGAGACAGGAAGGACAGGAGCAAAGCCCGACGGCGCATGTTCAGGCACATGATCCCACAGATCAACCGCATTCCCGGGGCTGCGATATCATCGGACTTCCTTCTATGAATCCAGCGCACGTTGAACCAACGGGTCCGCCTCGCGTGACTGCGCTGATCCTGTCACGGAATTGCGCTCCGCAATTGCAACGTTGTCTCCAAGCTTTAGAGAATTCCGAGCAAAGGTCCTCTCTCGAAATTCTGGTGGTGGATAACGGATCAGAAGACCGCTCGGCCGAGATTCCCTTGCAATTTCCTGAGGTACAGACGCTTCGTCTCCCAAAGGATTTCGGCAAAACGAAAGCTACAAATATCGGGCTGCGAACGGCAAAAGGAGATTTCATATTCTTTCTTCCGCCTCATGTGGAAGTAGCTCCGGACACGGTTTCGAAGCTTGCAGACCGTTTGGCATTCACCGACTCGGTCGGTGCCGTTTGTCCGCAAATTCCCCGCTGGCACCGCTTCCCCGACGCGATTGCGCTCGATGCGGCGTGCCGTTCGGGCGAGTTGCCCGGAGCACAGGGGATGCCCGGCGAAGCGGCCGAGATCGCGATCGAGTACGCGCCTGACGCGCCTCTGATGACGCGGCGTCTCTTTCTCCGCGGCATGAACTACCTAGACGAGCGGTATGGGGATTTCTGGAGCGATCTGGAACTCGCGTGGCAGCTTCGCAACGCAGGCAAGACGATTCTGGTCTTACCGCAGGTACGGGTCACCTATGCAACGGCCCCGGGTCGTGACAACGACTCGGTCCACATGTCAGATTGCATCCTCGGCGCGGCCGGATATTTAGGAAAGCATTTCGGAGCCGGGGCCGCGATGAAGTTCCGGTTTTCCGCGGCAACGTCAGCGCTTCTCCGCGGGAAATTCGGCCTCTTTTCTTCCCTGCTTTCCGGCCAGAAAGTGGACGGCACGCACGTTTAGAGCGCGTATCGCCACTGCAGCAGCCGGAAACGGCGCCCATCCGGAGAATCGCCGAGCGCGTCCAAAGCCAACTGGCAGTACCCGTAGCGATAAGCGCAATACGCCGTGCGATAAAACGGCAGGCGCGCATACAACGTCGGATCCCGAACCAGGCGAAGGAAGCGATCCGCTAAGGCTTCCACGGGAAAACCCCACTCGACCGCTGCCCCGGCAATATCCCACGCAATGTCCTGGCATCCGGGAAAGAAATGGTCGTCGTGGTGATCGACTGCGTCGGTCTTCAGGTAGCCGTGCTCCGTTTGCAGCCACTCCTTTGGGAGCATGCGACCGTCCACCGCCACCACTACGCCTTCTAGCGGCGCTTCAACCCTTCGGGCCGTGTTGGCCTCAATCATGTCCTGAAGAGCCTCTGCCGGGATGTCCTGGCCGGTTGCGAACTCGGCGCGGAGGAAGGCGAGGTAACGGGCCATGGCGTCGAGCAGGCCGTCAGTGAGAGTGGCAGGCTGGGCCGGTATCCATCCCGTAACCATGAAGCCGTTATCGACGCAGCGCACCGGCGGACAGAATTCTTTCAGGCGCAACGCACGGTCGTATTTTTCACGCCCGAAGTGTGCCAAACCGGCGAACTTCCACATATGACCGTCATGAAGATATTTACGGCGTTCATGATACGGATGCACGGCAGGGTAACTCACGTCGTCCGAATACAGTTTCGATCGCCATGCTCCGCCGGAGATATCCTCGGCGCCGCGAGGAACAAACCGATGAGGAGGGAACGGCTCGACGTAGCGAAGATAGCGCCGCCAGTTCTTTCTTGCGCGTTCGGACACAAAGTCGTCTGGATTCGGTTCGTGACTGGGAAACAGGACGATGCGATTCCGCGGCACGCCCAGCTCTTCGAGTTTTGTGGCGACACTCATGAATGAGGATCCGCTAAGACCTGGCCCTTCATCCACGATCAAGAACCAGCCCTGCGGGATATGCGCGCGCACTCGATCCTCAAGGGCTCGCGACAAGCGGATGTGCCGGTCAAACGGATGGCCATGGGGCCGGACTGTGAATCGCGATGTCGCATGAACCGCTTCAGCTACGACGCGCGACAGGCTGGCGCCGATGCTTCGTATGCCGATCACCAGACAAAAGCGAGGCGTATGCTCCCGAAGAAACCGCAAGGCAGCATCGCGATATAGCTCGGGGTAGAGGCTGTAAAACGCGTAGCCCTCCGGTTTGCGGATCGTGATTAGCTCAGGAAGGACGACGCGGCAGAGATCTACCTCGTCGTCGATCTCGGGACACAGAGCGTCCGCAACGCCGGCCTCGAACTGACCCTCAAGGATCAAACGCTCCTGAGGGTCGGAAGCGGCGCGAACGCGGGCGGCGAAGCTGTGCGTGTCGACCGTCTCCTCGCGGTCGGAATAGACAATCACGTGGCCGAAGGACGCGCGTAACGGCGTGTCATCTCGGCGCAAAACTCACCGAATTCGTTGATGTCTTTCGGAGGGGACGTGTAATGCGGCTGAATGCCTTTGTGTTCGGGCGTGAAGCAGTACGTGACGGTGACGTCGAATGGCTCCAGTGCCTTCATCTGGCGGTCGAACCAGTCGAGCGAGTTCTCCCGATAATAATCGGCCCAACTGAGGCCCGTGCGGATGTACTTAACGCCTAAATCCTGTAGATGCCGCACGGCATCGTCGAGTCTGTGATCCTGGAAGTGGAACCACTGGCAGATGCCGATCTCCGGCGTGTACTTGTTGAAGTGCTTGTATGCCAGTTTGGGCGTACCATCCTCGCGCAGCAGCCCCATGTAGAAGTGGCGGTAGTAAGACGAACCTTCGGCTTCGCGATGGCGCGTTGTAGCCGGCCACGCGCGCGGCAAGTCGTAAAGACTATACCAGTGCACGCGGTCTACCGTGCCTTTCAGCAGTTCAACGGTACGCTGCACGCCCCACTCCTGCACCTCTTCCGCGCCGAAGGTGGACACGCCCACTTCGGAGACCCAAATCGGCAGCGTTGTGACGGAGCGGATTTCATTGAGCTTGTCCGGCCACTCGTGAATCGTCCAGTGATTCCAATCGAGCGGGAACCCGTGCACGGCCACAACATCGAGATGCTTGAATACGTCCTGCCGTTCGAGCGTCGCGATGAAGTTCGGATCGATCGGCGAAATCCCGCCGAGCACGCATGGCAAGCCTGGATTCACCTGCTTCACGCAGTCCGCGGCGGTGTTGACCATCTTGGCGAAGATCTGCCAGTCCGGGTCGACCTCAAAATCCCAATGGGACTTGTTATTCGGCTCGTTCCAGATCATTACCGCTTCAACCAAGCAGAGCCTCCCAGGTACGGCTTTCGCGGCGCTTGCAAACGTACACTTCTTCCTCCGGATGATCGATCATGTCAAACCCTGAGCTACGAAGCATCGCTTCTACACACGCGCGGTTGGGAATCCACCAGTTGGTCCAATCGTTGGAATACTCGTGCTCAACAAAGTGCATACGTGGATAATCGTCACGGTCGAAGATGGCCGTTTCGGAGAAGGGATAGTTCTTTTCGAGCGACGCCACCTCCTGGCTGCCACGCTGCATGGATTGGAAGAGCAGCAGGTCTTTCGTGACGTGCTCGTACAGCATGTCCAGCGCCAGCAGTGGGTGCCGCAGATGATAAAGAACACCCATGAAGATCACAAGGTCAAAGCGTTCGCGGAGGTGCGGGACCTCGTAAACGCTCATGTTGCGAAACTCAATGTCCATCTGATTGACCGAAGCCGCGAACCGCGCCTGCTTCAGGTACTTCTCGTCCGAGTCGATCGCAACCACGCGCTCGGCGCCGCGCCTCTTCATCTCGATGGAATAGAAGCCGCCGTTGCATCCGATGTCGAGCACCGACTTACCGCTCAGGTCAGCAGGCACGGCATGCTTGAATGCGCTCCATTTGGTCGACGGGTAGTCCCCGAGAAAGTGCTCTGGCGCGGTCTGCACGCCCAACAGGTTCAAGTTGTGGAACCAGGATCCGAGTTCTTTTACCTGACGTTCAATTTCGGCCCTCGACAGCAGTGCCGATTCAGACGCGCTCATAGGCTTCTCCCATCATTCGCATCGCCTCCCGGTATCCGTTGACAGTCCCTACGTCGACGTACGTCCGACCTGCATGAACACCGGTCGCCACCCCGCCCTGAGCGAGGTACGCATTCACGAGCGTGCCGATGTATTCATCCTTCCGATCGCGATCCAGCCATAGTCCATAGAGCGCCCTCAGGACTCTGGCGGGCATCTGAAAGGCTCCCCAGACCCACTTGCTTCGCGCTTCCGGACTCTTTACCTGAACCTCAAGGACCCGACCCGAGTCGTCCGTCACCACTGCGTCGAAGAACTCAGGGCGTTCCACCGGGAAGAGCAGAAAAGAGAGGACGCCGTCCTCAAGGTAGCGGAAGCCATCCTCCGGATACCAGATCGTATCCGGCAGCCCCACCAGGACGTGCTCGTCTTCGGCGATGAACGGATGCGCCCG
>DASQDN010000205.1:0-1802 GCA_035634155.1 Bryobacteraceae bacterium
GTGCCTAACGCAGCCGGGCCCCCGGCGGCTCTCGGCCGTCCGGGGGCCCGTGCTTTTCCTCCACTATCCGTCCACTCTCCCCGCCGGGTTCCCGGCCCTCCGGGCGCGCATCCCTCACGCGGCTCCGGCCCCGAGGTGGCCGGTGGGGCGCACCTGCGTGTGCGCCCAACCGCAGCCGTGCCTCGAAAGTCCTCCGCGAACCGGACCGTCGTAGCGATTCCAGGCGGTGGGCAGACACGCAGGTCATCTGTACCAACAAATTCACAACTGTACGCCGGGCTTCGCTTTCCGCGGACCACACTTCCGGCGTGCATACCGGGCGCGACGCTGGAGGCTGAGCCCCTTCGGCAGGGGCGTTATCCGCTCCGGCGGGATCTCCGGTGCCTGGATCTTCAGGCGTCGGGAGGGGCGGATGATGCGGCCAAAGCGCCCCCGTTCAACTATCGCCTCGAGCGGGTCGAGCCCTCGTTCGGCGAAGCGCACCACCGCCTCCACCAGCAGCGGCATCGAAACCTCGAAAACATCCACCTCGGCTCGTCCGGCGACTTCCTTGCGGATCCCCTGCAGGATCTGCGAGATCAGAAGCACCGCCCAAACCTGCGAGAGGATGATCTCCACATTGCTGCTCCAGAGCAGGTGAAGTCCCAACTCGCGTTTGACCAGCTTGAATGCCAACTCAACGTCCCACCGCCGCGCGTACACACGGGCGATCTCCCCGATGGGCAGCACGGCGGGATCCAGCACGTTCGTGATGTAGCGGGCCACGTGCCCGTTCGCGCGGAACTGCACCAGCCGCACCGCGTGGGCAGCCCGGTCCGCCCGGTACTGCCCGAGCCAGACCAGTTCGTCGCGCGTCTCGCCCTCGGCGTAGAAGACGTGGATCACCTCGTACGTCGTCTTCTCCCGGATCCGGCTGATCCAGAAATGGCCCTTCTCCGTCAGCCCGTCGAACCAGGCGAAGGCGAAGTAGCCCAGGTCCGCCAGGATCAGGCTCCCCCGCGGCAGATCCTCCACCAGCGACTGCGCCCGCACCTTGTCGTTCTCGTGCGGGTTGGCCACGTACTCCACCCGCTGCCACTGCTGAAGGCGCAAGTCGAAGCGGGTCGCGAGCTTCCCCGGCAACTCCGAGCCGGGAACCCGCTTCCCGTTCTGCAGCATTGGGAGCTGCCGAACGACCGGGTCCAGCGTCATGGCGTCCAACGCTACGACCATGGCGGCAAAGCTCGCCAGCGATCTTTCCGCATAGGGCGCCAGCCGCGCCGCCAGCAGATCCGTGATCTGCTCAAAGAACAGGCGCATCTGCTCCGTGGCGCCGATCAAGCGCCTGCGCACGGCCTCTTCGCTGACCGACACGCGTGGATACGACCACAGGCCGTACATGCTCACCAGGCGCCACAGTTCCGCCTGGGTGCGGAAGCCCCGCAGCACTCCCACGATGACCGACGACCAGAGGAGCATCGCGGGGAGCACCAGCGGGGCTCCGGGTCCCTTGCGAGGAGCAGGTTCCGAGGCGATCGCCTCGATGAGCTGCCGCAGGCGCGTTTCGATGTCGCCCAGCAGCGTCGTCACGGGCTGCTCAGGGCGCGTGCTCCGGCTCTGCTTTCGCTCCACGTAGGCCTCCCAGGGTCCAGGTTGATCGCCTCCCCTGGGAGATCCAGTGTACATCTTACCCGTGATTCACAACAGAATATGAATTTAGCTGTCCATATTTGAATTTGTTGGTACAGATGACCTGCGTGTGCGCCCGACCCCGGCTCTGCATCGAAGGCAGCATCGCGCATCGCGCCTGCCCGTGACCCACC
>DASQDN010000206.1:0-1505 GCA_035634155.1 Bryobacteraceae bacterium
TCGGCTCGATGGCAGCCTTGACGATGAGGTGGCCCGCCTCGAGCTTGGCTCGATAGGTGACGACGAGTTTGCCGTCATGGCGAACTTCGGCGGGTTGCGACCATTCAGCGGCGTGAATGCCGAAGGTTGCCAACAGGAGCAGGAGGGCGTTGCGCATAATTCTATTTTCGGAAACTCATCTGGAAAGTTCTTAGCGGCATTTGAAAACGTTTGCCGTCGCGAAGCACGTCGAGGGTTACGGTCACGCCGGCCCTCTTTCGAAGGCGGATGAAAAACTCGGCAGTGTTTGCATGCTCGTCGCGCTGGATGCCGTCAACGCCGAAGATGATATCGCCCATCTTGAGGGAATGGCTCTTCAAGACCTGGGCGAAGTTATCTACGTGGCTGACGCGACTGGCAAATCCGTCGACAGGCAGTTCCATCTCCTTCTTCTCCGCTTCCGTCAATGGGCGCGACTCGAAGTAGGTTCGTGGGTCGATAGTGAGCTGCTTATACCGAATGTCGGTGTACCACCAGCGTGCCGGCAGCGCCACGGTGATCTCGACTGGTTTTGCTTCGCGATCGACAGTGAGCCGGACGCTCTTGGCGTCTCGGGCGACCTTGTCGTAGGCGTACTGCAGGTCGGCAAAGGTCCACACTTGGGTGGTGTTGATGGCCGCGATCCGATCGCCGGGCTTGATTCCGCCCTCGTGAGCAGGGCCGCTGGCTTCCTTCACCAATAGTCCTTTCGGCACGTCCAGGTGGATACCGATGGTCTTCAGGTCGGGTGATCGGAACATTTGCGAGATCTTGTCGAGTGTTCCGTCAAGCTCACGCTGTTGGAGTTGGAAGTCGCCGATGAGGTGGCACTCGACACAAGCGCCACGGTTAAACGTGCGCTCCACCAGTAGCGGGAGTTCTCTCGGGAACATCGGCTTTGGGCGCGGCGCTCTTTCGATTTTGCCCGCTCGGTAGTCCTGATGTAGTTCGAGCCCTTTCTTTAATGCCAGTTCGAGGCTTTCCAGGTTGAGGTGGCTGTCCTGGGAAGTCGAGTCGCGGCCACCGTACCGCATGTAGATATGCTCGTCCGCATTGAGCAAAAAGAAGTACAGGGTGTTGTAGCGATCGTAGTCGAACAACGCGATGTCCACGTTGTCCATACGCGGGACGCGCACGCGGACGTATTGCGATAACAGTTTGCCGCGCGATGAATTGGCCGGTGACAGCACAACCTGTGCGTCAAAAACACGTCCGGCGATTCAAGCCTCGCAACGAAATTCGAGGAAAATCGGCTTGCCTGTGCGCTTGGCCTCCGCGACGGCTTTGGGGTAGTTATCCAGCCAGTCCAGGGTTTCCTCGTCCTGGGCGGGAGAAGGCAACCCCACCGAGCAGAGCAGGATAACGGCGGAGAATACGAATCGCATACTGCTATGGTAAAACGCTCGGCAACGATGTGATGGAATTCTCCCCGCTTCTGCACATGTGTAGGCGGGGAGAAACACGGTATGAAAGAGATCAAGTTGGGA
>DASQDN010000207.1:0-23084 GCA_035634155.1 Bryobacteraceae bacterium
CTGACAAACCAGAGGCAAGATTTTTGCGCGTTTCCATCTCGACATGGAGGGATAGCTCATCGTCGAGATCTTGTTCCGCGCGGCTACGGAAGAGAAGTTTGCGAAGACGGAGGAGTGCGTCGCGCACGTCAAGCCATCTCCAACACACGGCCGACGGCACCGACGAGTCGGGCCCAGTTCTCAGCTTCGATGTTTAGCTGCTTGCGGCCTGCGGCAGTGAGTTGATAGAAGCGGGCACGGCGGCCGAGTTCGGAGGTACCCCATTCGGCTTTGATCCAGCCGCGATGCTCAAGGCGGTGCAGCGCGGGATACAGCGATCCCTGGTTTACTTGCAGCACGTCCTCCGAGATCTGCTGGATTCGCTCAGACATGGCCCAGCCGTGCATGGGGCCCTTTTGCAGGGTGCGAAGGACCAGCAGGTCGAGGGTTCCCTGGAGAAGATCGAGTCGAGATGGAGCGCTCATGGTGTCGAATCTCGACAATAGCTTTTATGTTGTCGGATGTCAACAACATCAATCATGAACTCTGCTCCGTGTTGAGTGCGATTAGAGGGATCCTCTCGGCGCACCGGCGCTTTAGATCATCAGTCGGTGTATTTGAAAGGCCGGCCTCAGCAGCTCTAGCGGCACGTTGTGTCACGACCCGAACGGCGCAACACCTGCAAACGTCACGCCTCGATCAAGTGAGCCTGCGATAACCCAACCAGCGGTCTGAACCGACTTACGCTTCACCTCGGCTCGATGGACTTGGCACATGACGTGATCATTCCACGGCAGCGATGGCAATCCGCAGAATAAATAGATACTCTCAACCGAAGCATCGTTTGCGAGCAAAGTAGCGGCTACCGCTTGCTGCAGATAAGCTACTGTTGCAGGGTCAGACTCCATGAATACCCGGTTGACAAGCGCAGGCTCAATTGTTGACAATCGCCGCAATTGCAAAACACGATCCTGGCGAAGCCATCGCGAAGCTGGAACACTGGCGCGAGGAGTGGCGCAATCTGCTTTCGGCCTTGCCGCTGGCAGCGAGTCTGGGAGGCGCTGAAGACGAAGATTGATCCGAGTACGATGGCGACGCCGGCGATTCGCTAAGCCTCCAAGGACTCGCCGGATTCCTTCATGCGAGTACCTGGGAAGCCATATCGGGGTTGCAAGCACTCGGCGTCCTGGCGGCTTGGCAACGGCCGCCCGCGACCAATCGCCCCTAGGCCGCCTAACGAACTTCCTGCTCTACCTCATCGAGCCACTCGGGGCGCTTGAGGACTTCGCGCGGGCGGCTGCCGTCGGGTGGGCCGATGATGCCGTCGCGCTGCATCATGTCGAGGATGCGGGCGGCGCGGCCGTAGCCGAGTCGCAAGCGGCGCTGCAGGGTCGACGTTGAGGCCTTGCCCATTTCGAGAACGATGCGCACGGCGTCCTGGTACATCGGATCCTGTTCGCCTGAGAACTCTTCGTCTTCGTCTCCTTCGCCGCCTTCGTCTGTTGGGGGCGCGAGGAGGAAGCTCTGGTCGTAATCGGGTCGGGCCTGGTCCTTCCAGAACTGCACCACGCTTTCGACTTCCTGCTCATTCACATAAGCACCGTGGACGCGTGTCAGACGGGAGGAGCCGGGCGGCAGGAAGAGCATATCGCCCTTGCCGAGCAGATGCTCGGAACCCATGACGTCAAGGATGGTGCGCGAGTCTACGCGGGTTGCTACCCGGAAGCTGATGCGCGCCGGGAAGTTGGCTTTGATGAGGCCGGTGATGACGTCCACGCTGGGACGCTGTGTCGCGAGCACGAGGTGCATGCCGACGGCTCGGGCCATCTGCGCAAGGCGGGTGACGGACTCTTCGACGTTGTGGCGCTCCAGCATCATCAGGTCGGCGAGTTCGTCAATGATGATGAGGATGTAGGGCAGCGGCGCCAGCTCTTCTTTGGCGGTGGACGAATCTTCTTCCTCAAAGAGGCTCCGCGGGACCTGCTGCATCTGGCGCAACTTGCGGTTGTACTGATCGATGTTACGGACGCCTTGCGCGGCGAGAAGTTTGAGGCGGCGTTCCATTTCGAGCACGGCGTTGCGCAGCGCGTTGGTTGCCTTGCGCGGATCGGTGATGACCGGCGTCAGCAGGTGCGGAATGCCTTCGTAGATGCCAAGCTCGACTCGTTTGGGGTCAACCATGATCATGCGTACTTCGTCCGGTGTGGACTTGTAGAGCAGCGACATGATCATCGTGTTGAGCATGACGCTCTTGCCCGATCCGGTGGAGCCGGCGATAAGCAGGTGCGGCATCGATTCCAGCGCGGCGACTTTGATGCGGCCGCTGATGTCTTTGCCGAGCGAGATGGTCATCGGCGACTGCGAGTTACGAAACTCGTCGGATTCAAGGATTTGACGGAGGCTGATGACTTCGCGCTTGCTGTTAGGGACTTCGATGCCGACGGTGGGCTTGCCCGGGATGCGCTCGATGAGCACGGACTCGACTTCCAGGCCGAGGCACAGGTCTTCGGTAAGGGTGGTGATGCGGCTGTATTTAACGCCGGCCTCGGGCTTGAACTCGAAAGTGGTGACGACGGGCCCTGGATTGATCTGCACAACCGAGCCCATGACGTTGAATTCTTCGAACTTGCTCTTGATGGCGGCGGCGATGTCTTTGAGTTCCTGAGAATCGTACGTGAGCCGGGCCTGCGCTTCGTTGAGCATGTCCGTGGGCGGCTTGCGATAGGACGACGGCGCCTTGCGGGCCGCGGGTTTGGAGCTTGCCGCTGGGGTGACGAGGGGCTCGGGTTCGGGCTGGATGGCGTTGGGGACAACGACGGGCTCGTCGGTCCGGGGGATGATATTGGCTTCTTCCAGCGTGTGGATGGGGATCTCGTCTTCGGCTTCCCACGGCGCGCGGTCTTCGGATGGTTGTGGCGCGGGGGTTGCTGACGTCATGGGGCGAGCGTCCGGGATGGGCACTTCTGCCACAGGGATGGCTGCCGCCGGGACGAGTTCGGCTTCGAGAACGGGTTCGGCCTCAGCGGGCTCGCGTCTGGTGGCGCGGCGCGTGCGAGCTTCTTCGGCGCGACGGCGATAGATCTCGGCGCGCTTCTGACGCCGGATGTCGCGCCAGCTTTCGAACTTATTGGAGATGCGCTTGAGGATCGCGATGGGTCGCTCCAGCCACGCTGCCAGCTTCGCCATGGAGAAACTGGAGACCAGGTACAAGGAAATGACGATGGTGAGAGCCGTTGCGAGCACCGCTCCCATGGTGTTGAAGTTGGCGAGCAGGTAGTCGGCCATGAGGGCTCCGATGAGTCCTCCGGCGGAGACTGCGCCGCCGAACGGCCGCCAATCGGGTCCGAGGGAGAAAGCGGTGCAGGCGCCGAGGACGAGGGCCGCTGCGCCACCAAGCTTCACGACCTGGGCGTCGATCGGTTCAGAACGAAGCCATTTCCAACCGAGGGCGAAGAGCAAGACGGGGACGGTGAAGGCTCCGAGTCCCGCGAGCTGGAGGAGGACGTCAGATGCGTGCGCGCCTGCCTTGCCAATGAGATTCAATGGCTTGGTGGTAGCTAGTCCGACGGTGTTCCACGAGAGATCGGTGGGGTGATAAGAGATGAGGCTGAGGACGATGCCAATCCCGAGGGCGAGATACACGAGTCCTATGCCCTCGTTTAGACGATGGTGGCGGGTGGGTCCCAAGATGGTCATGCCGCGTTAGCGGACAAACAATTCCAGAGCCCTTCCATTATACGCGCACTCGGCGGATCAGGGGCGAATAAACAGCGCAAGGACCAGGATGAAGATACCGAACGCGATGCGGTAATAGATAAAGAACTTGAGGCTGTGGCTGCGGAGGTAGCGCAGGAACAGAGCGATCACGACTGCCCCGGTGATTGCGCTGGCAACCACACCGACGATGAACGGAGCCTGCATTTCGGGCGGAATACCACCCTCTTTGTACAGGTCGTATCCGGCTTTGGCGGCGGCTGCGGCAACCGCGGGGGTGGATAGGAGGAACGAGAAGCGACCGGCGGAATGACGATCGAGTCCCCGGAAGAGCGCCGTCGTAATGGTGATGCCGCTGCGGGAAGTGCCGGGAACAATGGCTAAAGCCTGGGCGAACCCGATGGCCATGGCATCGGGCAGCGTGACTCCTCCGATGGTGCGGTCCCGGCGACCGATGCGCTCGGCCAAGAGCATCAGGAGGCCCACGGCGACGAGCATTGTTCCGATGATGACGGGATTGCGGAGAGTGGTCTCAGCGGCGTGCTGGAAGGTGAGTCCGAAGACGCCGATCGGAATGGTCGCGGCTACGAGCAGCCACAGCAGGGTTCGGTTGAGCCGAAGATCGGGATCGGGCGAGTAGTTGACTCCGAAAGCCTGAGCGAGGATCTGCGCCCAGTCGCGCGCGAAGTAGCCGAGCACGGCGATCAGGGTACCGAAGTGAAGGGCAATGTCGAACGTGAGTCCTTGATCGGACCAGCCGAGCAGCCACGGGGCCAAGGCGAGATGCGCGGAACTGCTGACGGGCAGGAACTCGGTGATTCCCTGCACGATGGCGAGAATGATCGCCTGAAAGATGGACATGAATTCCTAAGGATACAATCCCAGCGGAAAGCGGCTGCAATAATAAGGGATTCCAAATCATGCGGACCACTAAAATTGTCGCTACACTGGGCCCCTCGACAGACACTGCGGAATCGATTCGCAAACTGCTGGAGGCAGGTGTCGACGTGTTCCGGCTTAACGCCTCGCACGGCACGCAGGAGGATCATGGGCGGCGGCTGCGACTGGTGCGCGAAGAGGCGGCGGCCATGGGCTTGCACGCCGGGATTCTGATGGATCTGCAAGGGCCCAAAATCCGCCTGGGCACCTTTGAGAATGGCGGATGCACGCTCGAAACGGGGACTGAATTCCGGATTACGACCGAGCAGATTGTCGGGACTTGCGCTCGCGCGGCGACGACTTATAAGGACTTCGTGAAGGATGTGCAGCCCGGCAACCAGGTGCTGCTGGCGGATGGCAGCGTGGAGTTGCGGGTGTTGTCCAAGACGGGCACCGATGCTGTTTGCCAAGTGGTGAGCGGCGGACCGATTTCGGATCGCAAGGGCATCAACCTTCCGGGTGTCGAGGTCAGTGCATCGTCGCTGAGCAAGAAGGATCTTTCGGATCTCCGCTTCGGTTTGGAGGCAGGGATCGACTTTGTGGCGTTGTCGTTCGTGCGTAAGCGCGATGACGTGCTGCGGCTTCGGCTTTATCTGGAAGAAGCCGACTCGCATGTGCAGATCGTGGCGAAGATTGAGAAGCCCGAAGGGTGGACGAATCTGGACGCGATCTTGGAAGAGACCGATGGCGTGATGGTGGCGCGCGGCGACCTCGGCGTGGAAATGGCGCTGGAGAAGGTGCCGTTTATCCAGAAGTCGATCATCGAACGCGCGCGAAAGCACGGGAAATTCGTGATCACGGCGACGCAGATGTTGGAGTCAATGATAGAAAACCCGTTCCCAACGCGTGCGGAAGTCAGCGATATTGCGAACGCGATTTACGACGGTACCGATGCGGTGATGTTGTCGGCCGAGACATCGGCGGGCAAGTATCCTGTCGAGGCAACGCGCATGATGGCGAAGATCGCTTTGGAAGCTGAAGCATCGCTGCGGGTGCAGGGATTCAAGGAGCCGCCGCGGCGGGAGCAGACACCGACGTATCAGGACACGATGGCGGACTTAGCGTATCGTTGTGCTCGGATGCAAGGCGCCACGGCGATTGTGGTGTTTACGGCCAGCGGGTCGAGCGCCCGGTTGGTTTCCAAGTATCGGCCGCCGGTGCCTATCTACGCTTTTACGGGGAGCGAGCCAGTGGCTCGGCAGATGTCACTGATTTATGGCGTGCGGTCGATTGTGGTGAGCGATCCGCACAGTACGGATGCAATGGTGTTGCTGCTGGACGAAACGCTGCTTGGTAAAGGGTTGGTAAAGGTGCGCGACAACATCGTCTTCATGGCCGGGCAGCCGATCGGGCGTCCGGGCAGTACCAACTTCGTGAAACTGCATCGGATGGGGGACACGTGGTGACCCTCCGCCCGCTGGGTTTGCTGTTGTGCTGCGTGGCGGCCGTGCCAGGGCAGACGCTTGACGAGCGCATTCGGAAAGAGACGGATGCGATTCGGGCGCGACTCATTGAAACCCGGCGCGATCTGGCCCGGCATCCGGAGTTGTCGAATCGCGAGGTGTGGACGGGGAAGTACATCGCCGATCGATTGCGGGAGCTCGGATTCACGGAAGTGCGTACGAATGTGGCTCGGCATGGCGTTGTGGCGACGCTGCGCGGCGGCAAGCCGGGGCCGGTGGTGGCTTGGCGCGCGGACATGGATGCGTTGCCGGTGCAGGACTCGGGCGAGAAGCCGTTCAAGTCGCAGATCGACGGCGTGAAGCATGCCTGTGGGCACGACGCGCACATGGCGATCGCGCTTGGTGTGGCTGAGGTTTTGGGGAAGCTGAAAGCCGAGTTGCCGGGCACGGTGAAGTTCCTGTTTCAGCCGGCGGAAGAGGGCGCTCCGGAAGGCGAAGAAGGCGGCGCGGCACTGATGATCAAAGAGGGCGCGCTGGAGAATCCGAAACCTGCGGCAATCTTTGGCTTGCACGTGTGGTCGCAGGCGCCTTCGGGGAAGATTCATTACACGCCCGGCGGGGCGATGGCTTCTTCGGATGGTTTCGAGTTGACGATCAAGGGCAAGCGCGTGCATGCGGCGACTCCGCATCTAGGCATCGATCCGATCGTGGTGGCGGCACAATGCGTCACCGCTATGCAGACGATCCGCAGCCGCCGGGTGAATCCGCTGGATCCGATCGTTCTGACGTTCGGATCGATTCACGGAGGCAATCGGGGGAACATCATTCCGGATTCTGTGACGCTGCAGGGGACGCTTCGCACGCTGGACGAAAAGATTCGCGAGAGTGCGCGTTCGATGGTGCGACAGACGTTGGAAGGATGTACGGCAGGGTCCGGGGCTTCGTATGAGTTCAAGTGGAACGCGACGGTTTACCCTGTGACATTCAATGATCCTGAGTTGACGCAAGGGAACCTGGGGGCGCTGCAGCGAGTCATGGGACCGGGGAACGTCGAGTTGGCTCGACCTACGATGGGCGCGGAAGATTTCTCCTTTTACACGCGCGTAGTTCCGGGGTTCTTCTGGTTCCTCGGCATTGCTGATGCAGCGAAGGGGACTACCGGAGCGCACCACACTTCCGAGTTCGCGGTGGATGAAGATGTGCTGCCGCTCGGGGTTCGAGCGGCGGCGGGCCAGATTGTTGATTTTCTGATTCGCGGTAAGTGACGCTTATTCCGATCGCAACAGCAGGATCGGGTCCACTCGGAGCGCTCGAACTACAGCGGGCAGCGCAGCGACAAGAGTGACCGCGAGGATGACAGCAGCGGGAGCAGCGAGGATGGACGGCTCGTTCGACTTCACGCCGTATAGGAGCGACTCGACATACCTGACGCCTATGCGGCCGAGTAGCAGCCCGGCGGCTCCTCCGGCCAACACCATCCACAAACCATCCACAGTGACGCGGCGTGCGATGTCGCGAGCCGAGGCGCCGATGGCGATGCGGATTCCGATCTCCCGTTTTCGCTGCAGTACGCTGTAGTCAAGCACTCCGTAGAGGCCGACCCCGGCAAGCAGCATCGCCACGGTCGCGAAGAATACGGCGAGCGTTGCCAGCAAGCGCTCACGTACGGTGTGTTGACGTATCAACGACAACTGGGTTCGAATGTTGCTCACGCGAAGCTCCGGCCGCGTGCTGGATACCTGCTGTCTCAGGCTGGACGAGAGAGCGAGGGGATCCGATCCTGTCGACCTTACCAGGAAGGTTCTGGTTGCACCGGTCCCGGAGTCACTTGGGCGATAAGGCACATAGGCCGTCGGCGCGATAGGCTCCCGCATGTTTCGGTAGCGCGCGTCTTGCACCAGGCCGATGACTTGGAACCGGTCGCGTGACACACCATCGCCGGTCTCCTTCTCAAACCACAACCCTATCGGGTTTCTGCCCCCGAAGCACTGTTTCACCATGGCCTGGTTTATGATTGCCACACCTGGATAGATTTCATTCGGGCGAAAATCCCGTCCCGCGATGACGGGGATGCGCATGGCGTCGATCCAGCCGGGCGAGACGCTGAGGAAATATGAGAGGGCTTCGGTGGCCTTACCATCGACCCAAATGAAGCCATTCCATCCATTGCCGCTCAGCAGCGGCCACCCGGAGGAGGCCACCGCCTCCACTCCTGGCGTTTCTCGCAGCTTCGCGCCTATTTCGTCCCAGACGGCCTGAGTTTGCGGGCGCTTGGCGGTGGTCTCCACCGCGAGAAGCCTATCTGAGGAGAAGCCGGTGGATTGGTTCGCCAGCCGCTCGGATGTGGCGACGAATAGGCCCGCCGCCATCTGCACCACAAAGCAGAAAGCCACCTGCACTGCGATCAGGACATGCATCAGGCGCTGCCTGGAATGCGGATTCTCGCCACCCTTCAAAGCGGCAGCGGGCCGAACGGAGGACGCGCGGAGCGCGGGCGCCAATCCAATGAGAAACGTCACTGCGATTGCGGCCGCGAGTCCGAAAGCCATAACGCGCCAGTCCACCGGCAAAAGAAGACGCGTCGGATTCTCAGGCGAGGCGATCATGCTGACCACGAAAGGCGCAGCCCACCACGCAAAGAGACCGCCCAGTAGGGCTGCCAGTATGCCCAGCAACGAGCTTTCGACGAGGACTGCCTGCGTGAGGCGTAAACGCCCGGCTCCGATTGAGACACGCAGGGCGATTTCTCGCGCTCGCGCACTAGCTTGCGCGGTGAGAAGGTTCGCTACGTTGGCGCAGGCGATGGTCAGAACCAGCACGACCAGCACTCCAAGAACCCACAGCGAGAGTCGGTAGGAGCGCTGCATTCCCGAGGCGCCGGAAGCTGCCGGCTCGAGTACGAGCCTCTGGTTCAGGAAGCGGCTGATGAACAGCTTGGTCTGCGAACTCCACCCTCGGGCGCGCTCCTCCTGGAAGGCTCGCAGCAGCGGGTCCAGCTTCGACCTGACTGCTTCGGGCGACACTTCCGGCTTCAGCACCGCTAGCGATCGAAACCAGCTAGAATCCGACCGTGTTACCGAAGGATTCATCATGGTGGGAACGAAGACGTCAATGAAGGCGCCGGGCTCAGTTCCAGTGAAGCCTTCCGGGGCGACACCGATGATCTCGTAGAGATCGTTACCCGATCTAAATGTCCTTCCGATTGCTTTCGGATCGGCGGCAAAGCGCCGCGTCCAGTACTCGTGGGATAGCACTGCATACGCAGGCGTGCCCGGCGTCAAGTCATCGCGCTCGGTGAAAAGACGGCCGGCGGCGGGACGCAGACCGAAGACGTTGAACATCCATCCGGAGACGAACTGGCGGTGCGCCTTTTCCATTTGGTCGTCGCTTCCATACGTCAGGTCTACGCGATTGGCGTAGGAGACGGCGATCAACTCACCCTGATCTTTCATAGCGGCGCGCATCCTGCGGAAGAGCGGATACTCGGAGCTCTCGCTTATGCGCATACTCCCGATAGGGTCAACGCCTTCTCGCGCAACCAGGTACATTCTGTCTGCGCCCGCCACCGGAAGCGGGCGCAATAGCATCGCGTCAATCAGACGGAAAGCGGCGGTGCAGGCGCCGATCGCCAACGCCATCGACAGAATCGCCGCGGCAGAGGTCGCCTTTCGCTTCTTCAGTTGGCGCCACCCAAATATCATGTCGGCGCGTAGCGAGTCGAGCCACGTCAGAAGCCGAACATCGCGGCTTTGTTCGCGATGGCGCAGCGCCGAGCCGAATGCTTTCCGGGCTTCCTCCGGATTACGTCCGTGCTCAACGGCCTCCGCCAGATGGGACTCCAGTTCCTCATCGATGTCGCGGCTTAAGCTATCTCCGCGAAAGACGTTTACGATTCGCGACCAAATGGACATATCAAGCCATCCTCAGGATGCGGTTCACGGCGCTGGTGACTGCATGCCAGCGTGACTCTTCGAGCGCCAATTGTTTTTTTCCCGCTGCCGTTAGTTGATAGATACGAGCTCGACGTCCGGTGTCCTTGACGATCCACTCGGCGCGGATCCAACCGGCTTCTTCCATGCGGTGGAGCGCCGGATACAGCGATCCTTCCTCGGCTCGCAGAACGTCTTCGGAGATCTCCTCGATCGCGGTCATGATTGCGTATCCGTGCAATCCTGGCCGCCGCGAGAGAATCTTCAGGACCAGGAGATCAAGCGAGCCCTGGAGCGAATCTGGCTTAGGCATACTCAGACATCTTACTACTTAGACGCCTGAGTACAAGTGCGGTTAGCTATTCGTATCGCAAGGCCACAATTGGATCAACACGCATAGCGCGACGTGACGGGATGTAGGCAGCGATGAGAGCCAAAAGCACGATGAAAGCCGACACGCTTCCGAACGAGATGCCGTCGACGATGCCTACCCCGTAGAGGAGGAATCGCAAGACGTACGAAGTTCCGGCCGCAATAATCAGTCCTACCGCCAATCCAGCCAGCACGGGGCGCATACTTTCCTGCAGAACGAGGACTGCGATGTCACGCTTTTGCGCTCCGATCGCGATCCGAATCCCCATTTCGCGCGTTCGGAGAACGACCAAATAACTGACTGCGCCATAGATGCCCATCAACGTCAGCAATAGTCCGAGGAGCCCCACGGTGGAAGCCACGGCGGCAGAGATTGTGGAGAGGATGAACGACGCCGTCTGGCGAAGCAACTGCTCCAAAGTGGAGGCATACACAACCAGGTTGGGATCGACCGACGGAACGATGGCGTCGATCGCTCGTATGAACTGCGCGGGATCTCCGTGCGTGCGGACGAGCAGAGGATTGTCGTTTAGCCGACCTTCAGGAAGAGGCAGATACACCTGTCTGGCATCGCTGCCGTCGGCGAGAAATCCGCGGATATCGCGCGCAACGGCTATGACCTGGTATGCACGTTCGCTTTGATTTTCGGTGGCTATCCGCACAGTGCGGCCTATAGGGTTCTCGCCGGGCCAAAGCCTTCTAGCCGCTGAATCGCTCAGGATGATGCTGTTGTCGTCGCCTCCGAGCGGTGAGAAACCGGCGCCGTGAAGCAATGGAATGCCCACAGTCCGGAAGTAGTTGGCTTCCACGTAGTTGTAAAAGAAACGATGGCCATTCGCGGTAGTTCTTTGGATCCGGCCTTCGTTGGCAGCGGGAGCACTGGTGATGGCGGCGACTCCAGGCAACGCGATGAGGCGATTTCGGAACTCGCGGATGACCGCCAGCTTCTGTTCCTGGCTGTAACCCGAATGTTCGAGGAACTGCAAGCGAAGACTTGCTATTCGGGAGGTGTTGTATCCGGTGTCCATTGTCACCGACCGGATGGAGCTACGGATGAACAGCCCGCCACAAACCAGCAGCACCGTTGAGACACATACTTGGGCCGAGACCAGGAGGTCCTGCCACCGACGGGTGCGAACGGAAGTTCCCTTGCTCACGTGGAGACGGCCACGCGAGCCTTCGATCGCCGGAGCGAGTCCGAAGAGAATGCCGGCACACACAGAGATCGCGAGCACGTAGGCGAAGACGGCGAGATCCGGCGCAACGTAGAAGATGAATGAGCCGTACTCGGCTGGGAAGGCATCAGCGAGAATCGTCACCCCTGTATTGAGCAGTATCCATGTGAAGAACAATGCAATGGAGCCGGCGAGCAGCGCCAGACATGCGCATTCGGTAAGCAACTGCCGAACGATGCGGCTTGGCGCAGCGCCGAGAGAACGCCGGATGGACATCTCATTCTCGCGCGACGTTGCTCGCGCGAGTTGAAGTCCGGCGACATTAGCGCATGCGATCACCAGCACCAATGCGACAGAGAGCATAATGAGCAGCACGGCGAGCTTCAGTCCAGGATTCAGCCTGCGAGGGAAAGGGGAGCCGGGCCAAACCTCCGCGGCGACGCGCTTGTTTGATTCGTCGGACGTTGCACGGGCGCGGTGTAGCTGGTTTGCAACCAGCGTCATCTCCGCCTCCGCCTCCTCAATGCTGCTGCCTGGCGCGAGGCGGGCGTTCAAGCGGCAAAAGCGATACGTGGAATCCCGTAGCCAGCTTTGCCCCGGATGTACAAGATCGGAGATGCTAAGCGGGATCCAGAAGTCGGGCACCGCAATGAACGTACCGGTGAAGTTGCGGGGTGTGACTCCCACGATGGTGAACTCGGCTCCGTTCAATCGAACGGTCCTGCCGATGGGCGTCGGATCCTCGCTGAAACGTTTTCGCCAGTAGTTCTCACTGATGAGCGCGGGCGGCGCTGATCGCAACTCCGCTGGAGTCATCGACTGGAAGGTGCGGCCTTGGACTACGTTGACGCCAAGCACGGCGAAGTAGTTGTCCGAAACGCTAAACGTCATGGCGAACTCTGCGTTTCCAGCAGCAGATGGAAGCAGTCCGAGCCTTCCGATCAGCGATCCTTCCGCCGCCGTTCGCTGACTGACCATTGGACCCGCTCCGGAGAGCGCCATCATTTCGTGGTTCTCGGCAATGAATCCTTTGAAAGAACGCAACGCATCCCGATAGGCTTCATAGTCGCGATAGCTAAAGCGAAAATCGCTTTGTCCCGACGAGTCGATGAGGCCGAGGTTGACGATGCTCGCCGGATCGACGGCGTCAATGCTTCGCGCGACCATCGCTTTGTATGCTGTGAATGTCGCGGTGTTGAGTCCGATCCCGAGCGCAAGCGTGAACACTGCTAGGGCGGTGCTGCTTACGTTGCGTTGGAACATGCGCGCGGCGTATCGCACGTCTTGCAGTGTTGTCCGCAGGGCCATGAGGAGAAGACGGTCCGGGCAGACAATGCTTAACGCGTGAGGCCTCAGTTCAGGCCATTGACGGACAATCCAAGTTGCTTAGCCAGCTCAATCTTCTTGTCGTAGTCGTAGATGTAGCTTCGGGCGGCGCCGTCGGCTGCAACCATGACTCGCATTATGTCGAGCGATTTGGCCATCCAGTCTCGGGCTTCTGCGACGTTGCCCGTTCGGTGCGCGACCCGGGCTAGCTGTTCGTATTGACCCGTGCGGCATTCCAGAACGACGGCGTCCTTGGGGTCCATCTGCAGGGCGCGAGCGAAGCCCTCCTCCGCGGCCAGCAAAGGAGCACGCGCTTCGGCGAGTCGCCCGCTGTCGAGATACATGGATCCAAGATCGAGGTTGTTTTTGCCCAGCATGTACCAACTGCGGCGGTTCGCCGGGTCGAGTTGTGTGAGTTGTCGCGTGGCTTCACCTGAGTTGCGATAAAGCGCCGCGGCCTCATCGAAGCGCTTCATCGCCGTCATTAGCGCGGCGAGACGATGTGTATGCACGACAAAAGCGCTCTTGCTTCGCGTGTCTTTCGGATCGGCGAGCATCGCTTCCCGCGCCAGATCGTAGGCGCGCTGCAGGTGGATGAGGGCGACAGGATAACGGCTTGGGTCGGTCGCGCCCAAGCCCCGTTCAGCGATACCGACGGAGCTATTCGCACTGATGAAGTGCGAGCGAAGGGCGCCGTCGTTAGGGTTCTTCTTCCAGTGCGGTTCAATGAGCTGCAGTGACCGGCGGCCATGTTGGGCTGCTTCCTCGTGGCGCTTCAGGGTTTGAAGCAGGTCGGCATAGATTCGCTCGGCTGTGGAAACCGAGATGTGTATGCTGTCCTGTCCGGGCGCGGCGACCAAGGCGCGCTCTCCGTAGGCTATCGCCTTTTGCAGGATGACGCGGGCTTTCTCAATCTGACCACCGACTTCCATTGTGGTTCCGGCTCGCATGAACGCGGACGTAGCAGCGGCTAAGGCATCGGGATTGTTGGGCTCGGCGTTCACCCATTGCTCGGCCAGTTGCATCGCTTCGTTGGCCCACATGGCGGCTCCGCCAGTGCTCTTACCGTCCTGGAAGCGGTAGCCGAGGAACGCCGCCAGATCGATGTACTTGCGGCGAAGCGCGGGGCTGGTGCTTTGATGGTCGCCCAGGCGGCGCCGGATCTCGAGCGACTGCCGGAGGCTTTCGGTTTCGGCTGGAGAGCGTCCACCGCCTGCTCGCAATGAGCCTTGGATGTCGGCCAGCCGCTCGTAGGCCTCGGCGACCTCGCGCTGCAGCGAGGCATCATTGGCCGACTCGGCGGCCAATCGACGCAGATAGGTTTGTCCGGTGGAAGCTACAAGGTTGCGGGCCGCGAGCGTCCCAGGTGTGCTGCGGATGGCCCGTTCGAAGTCGAAGAGGAATACGTTTGCGAGTTGGCGGACTTCGTTGAAGCGCTGCTGCGCACGCCGCGCCTGGTACAGCGACACCGCTGTGCCTGCGATGAGCGACGTCACAGCCAACGTGGCGACGGCCGTCAGCAGCTTATTGCGGCGGACGCGGGTGCGGATGCGGTAGGCAAGTGAATCGGGTGTGGCTCGGACGGTGCGGTTGTCCAGGAAGCGGCGAAGGTCTTCGGCAAGGGCGCGAGCGGACTCGTATCTTCGTTCCGGGTCGCGGTGGAGCGCCTTGCTGAGAATGTTGGCGACATCGCCGCGCAACTCGGGACGCAACGAGGCGGCCGATGGCACATCGGTGTCAAGCACGAGCCGAATCCAATTGGCTGGAGATTCATCGCGCAGCGGATGGGGCGGGCGGCCGGTCAGTAGAGTGTAGAGGAGTCCTCCAAGTCCGTAGACGTCGGTCGCTACGGCGACAGACTGACCTGCGAATTGCTCCGGGCTCGCGTATTCAGGTGTGAGCGGAGCGGCAACGGTTTGGGTGCCGGCAGGCGCAAACAATTCCTTGGCGATGCCGAAGTCAAGCAGCTTAGGTGTGCCATTGGCCGTGACCAGTATGTTGCCGGGCTTGATGTCGCGGTGGATGATGAGGTTCTGGTGCGCTCGTTCAACCGCCTCGCATACCTTGAGGACCAGTTCAATGCAATCGCGGACGCCCAATTGATTGGCTTCGACGTACTTATCGATGGGCACTCCGTCCACGTGCTCCATTACGAAATACGGGACTTCGTGGAGGGTCCCCACATCGATGAGAGCGGCTATATAGGGATGACGGAGAGAGGCGACGATGCGGCGCTCGCGAAGAAAACGCGCGGTGGCGGCGCGTCGCGAGGCTTCGTTGGCGACGGCGAGATCGAAGACCTTGATAGCAACAAGCTGGTCTACCTGGCCGTCCACGCGACGGGCTTCGAAGACTCTTCCCATGCCGCCGCGCCCGAGAACGCGACCGAGTTCGAAGACGCCCACGCGAAGCCCGGGATAGATGAGGTTCACCGGGTCAATTTCCGAGGCGAGGGCTTGGATGGGGCGCAGCCATGTGCCTCCGGATTCTGTGTCGTAGCCCAGCAGAGACAAAACCTCGGCCCGAAGGTCGGGATCGGGACAGGATTCGAGGAGCCATTGTTCGCGCTCGGCTGGAGCACGATTGGCGGCTTCACGGAATAGGTCTCGTACGTTCTGCTCCATGACGGCGGCGACAGCTTAAAAGCTTAGCGTATGTAGCATTGGAATGGTCCCCAATAGTATGGCTTGGACCAGGCGGTTTGTTGCAGTGCGATTCGCGCGGCGCGCAGCGACCTGGCGGGAGATTGTTTGCGCGCGATGCCTTCGTAGAGGCGATCCATCAGCAGCGATGTCGATTCATCGGCCACGTCCCACAGGCCGGCTATGACGGAGCGGGAGCCGGCTTGCAGAAAGGTCCACGCGAAGCCGACCAGTCCTTCTCCGCGGTAAGCCCTGGCTCCGGAGCTTCGACATGCGGATATCGTGACGAGGTTTGCGCGTAGGGGCACGTCGACCATGTCGCGAGCGAAGAGGCGAAACCTGGGGCTGGGTGAAAGTACGATGGCCGAGAGCAGCGGATTCTTCTCGTTTGCCTCAGCGTGGGCAGCTATATGGATGAGCGAATATCTGCCGGGGTCGGCCGAGGTCCATACGTCAGGCCGCGCCGCTCCGCCCGTTATCACCGTCGTCTTGCTATTCCGCAGGCGCTTCTGCACAGCGTCGATTTCCGCACCGGCGTGCGGTAAGACCGGGAACTCAGGACCGGGCGAGATCGGGTCGCCTACGATCAGCGCATCACGAGCGGTTTCGGGTTCGCGACGGCCGCGATAAACGCCGAGCGAGGGAGCGACGGCGAGCGAATAATCGTTCACCAGATACCGCGCAGGTGTCGAGTACACGGGCAGCGTATCAAAGCTGAGCTGATGGAGCGCTCCGTCCGGAACGATGATGACATCCGCATCTTTCGACAAGTAGGGCAGGGCCGGAGCAATCAGCTTGTCGTAGAGCTTGCGTCCAGCTTCGCTGGGCGAGGCAATGGGATCGCGCATGTTGGTCTCGATGAAGCCGCGATATTCCCGGACCAGGGTCTCGACCTCGGCGGCGGGCGGCAGGGAAAGCTGGTGGATAGAAGTGGGCGTGACTACCCACGCAAACGACCGGCGCGGCGCGAGCCAGTAGGAGATCCACACGCTGCGGGAATCGCGTGCAACCTTGCGGAAGTCGGCGGGCGCATGCGGCGTCACCTTGGTGGAAAGACGCTGTGCCAGCAATCGCGCGCGACTGCGGTCGGCCACGGCCAGAGCTTTCTCGGTGTCGCCCTGAGTGATTAGCGCGTCGACATAGCTTTGATAGAAGCCGATGAGGCTACCCAGGAATGTGATCTTGTAATCGTCGGCGTTCAAGTGGGACCAGGCGTTCTCGATTACACCGATCGCCTTATCGAACTGGACTGATGCCGCCTGGAAGTTACCCGCGGCGACCCAGGCGCCGGCAGCACCAGCGTGTGCGGACCAAAGCACGGCAGGATTGTCAACCGATGTTTGGGCGATGCGCTCATACAACTCGCGGCCTTCCTGTACGCGTCCCTTGCCAACGGCGATGGCGGCGGCGTTGAGGTCGAGGAAGGCTCGGGATCGGGATTCGGGACCGAGCGCGATGGCTTCGGCGAGGGCTCGCTCGGCGCCGGCCCAATCTCCGACGGTCGTTAGGGCGAGAGTAAGATTGCTGGCCCAGCGGGCCGCATCCGGCCGTGCTCCGAATTGACGGGACATGTCGCGCGCTTGTTGGAAGTACGGGATTGCTTTCTGCGGATCGTCAGTGAAGAGGAGCCGAGCCATTTCGCCCAGCGCGTTCGCTTTGTGGACGCCGGGCCGGCGCTGTTCCACCGACTCGCGGCGCAACGCAAGCGACTTGTCGTAGTCGCCAAGCTGGCCGTAGCAGATTCCGGCATTGCCACGGGCGATCGCTGACCAGTAAGTTGCTCCTATGCCGCGCCACATCGTATCCGCCGTATCGAATAGCTTGATGGCTTCCTCACATCGTGAGCGAAGCATCCGCAGCAAACCAAGATTGTTGCTGGCGGACGCGTGCCTGAAAATGTCGTCCGCCTTGCGGGCAGTCGCAGAAGCGCGCTGTAACATCTCATCGGCCTGGCTATACTGCCGCTGTCGAGCGAGAAGAGCGCCCATCTGAACTTCGGCTTCAGCTTGCAAGTCACTTCGCGATAACTGCTGTGCCGCAACCTGCGCTTCCGTCGCGAGTCGCATGGCAGTCTGGAAGTCTGAGCCCGAGACGGCGCGCCGGGCACGGAAAATGCGGGCACGAACGTCATACTCCGGAGAGGCTGGATGCGGTGGAGATGACAGGAGCTTGTCTGCTTCTTGCGGTTTATCGCCGTCCATCAGGGCTTCGATGCGTACGAGCCGGAATCGGCATCGCATAGGGAGATCATTGTCCCCGCTGGCTCGCTCTGCCGACTCGGCCAGTTCGCGCGCAGCATCGAAATCGCCGGCCCGCACCAACTGCAGGGCACGCCGGTACTGATCCTCCAGCGCGGGGGCGTCTCTACCGCACGAGGCAATGGTGACAACGCATACGACGAGTGGAGCGCACCGGAGGCCAAACTTCGGCCATGAGCGCATCAGTTACTCCAGATGCCGTTCGGATCGGTTTCGACCGCGGCCATGGATGCTCGCATGGAGGAGCCCATCTCGAGCCGAACCATCGTGAATCGACGGTTGTTCTCATTCATGAGCACTTCGCCGAAGTAGATGGAGCCGAAGCCTTTGAAATAGAGTACGTGGCCTTCAATGGTCTTCTTACGGAAATGGATACGACGGACAATGGACGTGGTCACATACCCATTGGGCGCCCGTGGAGGCGCTTCGCCGAACTTACCTTCACCGGTGCGGCTGATCGTTTTCTGCTGAAGATCGAAGAAGTCGCGCTTCTTGCGGTAGCCGTTCTTGAAATCAGTGAAGGTCGGGTAGAGCGACAGGTCGTCTTCGCACTCGAGCTCGATGCGATGGCCGTTGAGGGTCATGCCCTTCTCGCGCGAGCCGAATAGAAGTTCCTTCGCGGTGATCGCGGGCTCGCCGGTCGGCGGGTGCGTCGACACCAGCGTCGCCCGGAGCTGATCCGCTTCAAATACGTGCGGATCGTTCTTCGCAAAGAAGTTCGCCATGGAGCACGTGACAGTGGTTACATGCGAGCCATCGTCGCGGAGCTCGCCGATGCTTTCCGCTACGGTGGGTCCCCACTTGAAAGCGTCGCCCCATGATGCGCCGCGAGTGGTGGCGCGGACGCGGCCGCCAACTACCGGCAAGGCGGCGCAGGCAGGCCCGGGGACACCTTCATTGACTTTGCGTTTTCCGATTTGAAGAATCCGGCCGCCGAACGGCATGGCGTTACCGCGAAAGATGAAACGACGGTTTTCGTTAGCTTCAGGCATTAGGAGTGATTATGTCAGGTTGCGCTCACCGTGAAACGGAAGGTCCAGGTTTGGGCATTCTCCGCCGCGTTCACAACCAACTCATAAGCGCCGGGGGGAATGGTTGTTGTCGGAAGTAGCAGTTTGAACGAAGCGCCCGATTGGGGCGCGGGACTTACGTCTTGGCTGATTGCTTTTGTCGCGCCGGACCTGCGAAGCTGCCACCGCAGATCGCCGACAGCTCCGGGTAGGTCTGCTTCGAGGAGAGTGAAATGCCCGATGCGACTCGGATTAAGGATCGGCGCTTCTCCTCGCGTTTCCGGCCGCAGGGTTATGGAGGCAACGTGCTGCGGAGCATACCGACGTTCGAGTTGAATGTTCTGCCACGTCATGAACGATGCGGTCGCAGTCAGGACGCCCACGGCAGCAAAGGCTACCGCAGGCCGAAACCACCATAGCGTCCAACGCTCTTTCCACGAGGACGCTGGTGAAGAAGCTGGCTGCGTAGCAGGCGCGGGGCGTTCGCCCGCTACCGTCTTCGTGCCTTCGCGCAGAGCAGTGAGTGCGCGGATGTCGTCGGCGCACTCGGCGCATTGGAAGAAGTGCTCTTCAAAGCGCTCGCGTTCAGGCTCATCAAGTTCCCCGAGTATGTAGCGCTCGGCGGCGAGGGTTTCCACGGCCTCCTCGTGTTTCATGGCAGTTCCTTATCCGCGTGATCCACGTGCAAATGCCGGGGGCGTTTGCCGCCGGCGGGCGCCGTGAGTGATTCGTTTCCTAAAACCGCTTCGCGCAGCCGGCGCTTGGCGCGATGCAGCAGCACGCGGAGGTAATCGCGGCCTACACCATAATCGCGGCAAACGGCATCTTTGTCCTGCTCGTCGTAGAACAGGGCGCGGAGGATGCCTTGATCCTGAGCGGGCAGATTGTTGAGCAGCGTTCGCACCTGACGGCGTGTTTCAGCCGTGACGAGGTTGATCTCGGGATCGGCTTCGCGCTGATGCTGTTCGGGCGTGTGTTCGTCGAGCTGAGAGGTTCGCGCCCCGCCTCGGAGGTGCTCCATCAGGACGAAATTGCAAACCGAGAGCACGAAGGCGCCGAGGCGCTCCGGCTGCTCGATGGCGCCTCCGCGTAGGGAGCGGAGCACGCGAAGGAAGACTTCCTGGCGAAGATCTTCGGCTTCCTGCGGGTGACGGAGGCGATTGCGAAGCTTCGCAAGAAGCAGGCCGGAGAAATACTCGACGAAATGGGTCTCGGTTTCCCGATCTCCATCTTTGAGTCGACGCACGTATTCCTCATCAAAGGCGTAGAACGCCATAGCCCGGCTTCGCTCCTGTATCACCGCAGCATACACTCGGGTACGCTCAGGCGCAAGCGCGGGGCCAAGCAAGTGGACCTTCGATTTGGATTGCGGCGGCACGGCGACGGTAGCCTCGCCGAATAGTGACGGCGGCAGGCCCATCGTTGCAACACCGACACCAAGCTCACCGTGAAAGATCATACGGAGGCAGTTCGGCAAGTTCCGGTCGTTCAAGTTCGAGCGCGAGCAACAGCGAACCGTTCTTGCAGCGGCGGGCGAGCATGTGGGCTCGGCTGAGCCACTTCGGGTCGCCGGTGTGGCGATACCAGTGGAGAATGGCGAAGGCGCGGTCAGTGACGGAGCCTGCGTCCTCGGGAACGATATCGAGGCAGGCCAGAGCGACGTGCTCCCCCGATCGACGGTAGGCGTCCTCGTAGCAGAGGTCATCGGCTAGAGCCCAGAAACAAATACGATCGAGCGCGTTTCGGGGACCCGCAAGCGTGTCGGAGTGCTTTTCCTGTTCCGTGAGGACATGAAGCCGCTCCCGTAGCTCTTCCGATGGGGCACGGCCTAGGGCGCGGAAAGCGCGAAGCCAGGCTACGGATGCTTCGCTTCCGGGATCATCCGGACGGGAGGAATTCAGATATGTCTCCAGAACGCGTGTGAGTTGGGGAGCACTCGCGCCTCGCGCGATGAACCAGCACGCGGCGGAAATCTCGGCGGGTTCGGGCGGATCATGGAGGCTGCCCAGGAAGTCGGCCAGCGCTCGGCCGTAGCTGTCGCAGCGTGCATCCGCGATGCGAGCGCGCACGTAATGCAGCATGGAGCACGCGCCGGCACACGACGCAGCGGTTTCGGCAGCGATGTCGGCGGCGGTGAGGAGGTGCGGAGCGTTGCGCAGGACGGCGGCGCGGAATGCGATCCATGGGTGCGCCTGGTCGATCCGGTCTAAGCAAATGTCGGCGATGCGGTTCGTGCTGTCGGTTGGGGGCGCTTCGGCGCCGGCGGCCTCGAACCGGCGAGCGAAGATGTCCACGGTTGGGAAGCGGCGTGCGGGGTCTTTGGCGAGCGCTCGGAATAGCGCCAGTTCGATTGCGGGCCACGGCTTCACGCCGGCTCGGGCGAAGGACATAGGCTCGGCGTCCATCACCTGGCGCAGCAGGGTTTGCTTCTCGAGCGAGAAGATGGTGTAGGCGCGGCCCGTGAAGAGTTGATAGACAAGCGCCGCGATGGCGTACTGCTCGCCGGCCTCGGTGGGTTGCTGCGGGATTTGATTGCTTGCGATTTGGTTAGCAAGCTCGGGCTCATAGTAGTGGCCTACGCCGGCGCGCGGGATGAGTTCGAAAGGAAGGCGAGGCGATGCGCAGCGGCCGAAATCGAGAAGGCGGACCTCGCCTTGTGAAGACACGATGATGTTGCCCGGATGAATGTCTCCATGAATGACGCACGCCTTGTGGAGATCGGCGAAGCAGCGCAGTACGCCGAGGCATAGCTGGTGGAGTGCTGGCAACTGCGCGTCGCCGCCGAGCCGAAGTCGAGCAGCTTCGCTCGCGATGTCGCGTCCGGGAATCCATTCTAGGATCAGGTAGCGGTCACCATCGCAATCCCCTTCCGCGAGAAGGGCGGGAGCGCAGTGACCGTTCAACAAGCGCAGCGCTTGGGCTTCGTGACGCAGCATCGTATGGGCGAGCTCATGAGCAGCCGAGGGTACAACTTTGATAGCCACGGTGCGTCGGTCCAGGCTGACCGCCTCGTACACGGCGCAATCCTCGAGTGCTTGAATCACGCGCACGATGCGGCAACCGGCGATTTGCATGCCGGGTACGAATGTCGCCTTTGGCGTGTCGACGACAGGGTCGGAATCGGGAACAAGGATCTGGCCTGCGATCAGGGATCGCAGCGCATCGAACGAATCCTCAAGCGTCGTCACAGGATCGGCCGCCGACTCTCTGCTGTATCGCGTGATGGCGTCCACAATGCTTGACGGCGTCTGGAAGTGTTGAAGCAGGGATGCCGTTTCGCTGTCGATCAGCTTTGAGGGGATGCGCAGATGCGGACGGCTGACGGCGAACTCGCTGCCGTCACAGGCGATCTGCCGGCGTACGTCGGCGGCCAGTTTGTCAACGGGGCAGATCACGACGTCGCGAGGCAAAAGGAATTCGATGTCTTCAATGCCGGTCATGCTGATTCTCCTTGCCAAAGCTTCGGGGAAGCGGTCCAGTCGCGGGTGTCGATGCCTTCGATGAAGAGCTTTGACAGCGCGAACTCTACGTGCGCGGCTGGATCTTTCGAGAAGGCCCGCGCTTGAATAAGGGCGATGGCCAGTCGGTCGGCGATCCAGGCTCGCCAACTTTCCGCCTGCGCCCAGCCGGAAAGACAGAGTGAGCGCGGGGGATCGACTCCGATCGACAGCATCCCTTGCGCATCCACACATTTTGTGAACGGGACTCCTTGCGCCGGATGGGGTGCAAGCAGTGGCTCCAGCGCCGAGGCAAGCGCAAGCAACTCGTCTTCGGAGTCGGCGTACAGAACGATTTTGTCCGGTCGAACGAGATTGCCGACGCTCCGACCGATTTTGAAGGACGGGATTCGCAGATCGGTGGCGATGCGCAATGTGGCTTCCACCACGTCCACCACGGCGCGAGGATCGGGACTGACATACAGCTTGTATGTCAGGTTTTCGGGATGCAAGCCCGTTCTGAGCGTCCATGCGTGCCATTGCGTGTGATCTACACGGTCGTAGCCTGCCCCGGCAATGCGCGCAAGCAGTGGGGAGGATCCGGCAAGTCCCAGCATGCCCGCGATTTGCGCATTGCCATCAAAGGCCGATCGAAGAGCGTCGCCGCACGGCGTTGTGTTGTATCGATACAGGCGCGACGACAACAGGCGGGCGTCGGTGATTGGGAGTCTGGCGGCGTAGTGAATTGCTTCATGCGATAGCTGAGCGATGGGATCGGTGACCCTTTCGAAGTTTGCCTGAGCAGTCAGCAGAGGAGCGGCGGCCGGTCCGCTAATGAAACCTGCTGTTGTTTCGAACTCCACCACCTCGTCGAGGATGAGTGACTTCAAGCCATCGGCA
>DASQDN010000208.1:0-8312 GCA_035634155.1 Bryobacteraceae bacterium
CTTCCCGCAACATCTCACTCCGCTCCTGAACACTGAAGAGCGGCTGTTTTTTCTCATTGCGAAGAATGGAAACGATGAGCCGGTCGACCAAGCGGCTGGCCCGCTCAATCAGGTCGAGGTGCCCGTTCGTGATGGGATCGAAAGAACCTGGATAGATGGCTACTAACGATCTGCCGCCGGGCGTCAGGGCCACTGGCTTACGTCCTTCATCCGCAGATTATTCTTTCGATTGTAGCAAGCGCCCGGCGTGGCTTTTGTCGTGTTACTTGGCGGGCGCGGGCGTTCGCGGCGCCTGACCGCGCGCGGTGCTGGGCGGCGTGACGTTCTTGGCTCGGAGATAGCCCACCATGTTGCCGTAATGGCTCGCCATGTTGGTGAGAAGGCCGAGCATGGCGTTCACGGGAACTGTGGGCTTGCCGCCAACATCGACGGTTGCGAGAGCCTTCTGGTCGGACATGCCGTTGAGGGACTTGTCACAACTATCGGCGGCTTCGCGAAGCGCGGCCAGGAGTTCTGATTTGGGCTTGCCGGGGCCGTGTTTGGAGTGGTCCATCGGCGGCGTGGGCACTCCGGCGATGGTGGCGCAGGAGCCGTGCATCAGCATGATTGTGTGGTCGATCCATTCGCTGAAGGCTCGCTGGGCGGGGGAGAGTTTGAAGGTGTAATGCTCGGCCGGCATGGCGTCGGCGGCCTCGACGAGGTTCTGTTTCATGGTGTTATAACGCGGGGTGAAGGCCTGCATCAGGGGATTCTGCGCGGCAGCCGACAGGGCGAGGCAGAGTGCAAGGACGGGGATCTTCATTGGCCGATTTTAGCGCCTTGTGTACCTTGTGAGGCAGACATGTGAAACACAGGGGGCGAACGTTGGCGTCTGTAAAGCGATGGATCACCTGCTCAATGCCGAATCGGCCCTGGCTCTGGTTACTTTAACTGTTCTCGAGATCGTGCTCGGGATTGACAACATTATCTTCATCAGCATCCTGGCGGGCAAACTTCCGGCGGCGATGCAGGCCCGGGCGCGAACGATCGGGCTGTCGCTCGCGATGGGCACGCGCGTCCTGCTGTTGTTGTCACTCGCATGGATCATGCGGTTGACGGCGCCTCTGTTTACTGTGTTTCGGCAGGAGATCTCGGGACGCGATCTGATTCTCGGGATCGGCGGGTTGTTTCTGATCTGGAAGAGCGTGCATGAGATCCACGAGCGCTTGGAAGGCGAGACGGCCGGCGGGCATGCCACGCCAGCAACGGTGACCTTTAGCAGCGTGCTGGTGCAGATTGCTTTGCTCGATATTGTGTTCTCGCTAGATTCGGTGATTACGGCAGTCGGCATGTCGGACCAGATTGAAATCATGATCACCGCGGTGGTGATCGCGGTCGCGTTCATGATGTTCTCGGCGGGTCCGGTGAGCGCGTTCGTCGAGCGGCATCCGACGGTGAAGATGCTGGCGTTGAGTTTCCTGCTGCTGATCGGCGTCACGCTGATCGCGGAAAGCCTCGACCAGCACATTCCGAAGGGGTATATCTACTTCGCGATGGCCTTCTCGGTACTGGTGGAGATGTTGAATCTGCGGGCTCGGAAGAAGACTTCTCCCGAGCCCGTACAGTTGCGTTCTGGCTATCAGCCGGAGTGAGTCGCTTTACCGACGTTCAGCGGTGGTGGCCGCGCTGAATTGAATGCGGTCGTCGCCCGAGGTGTACCACGCCTCGATCACATATTTGCCGGCGTCGAGCGGCTCGCCGTTGGGCGCGGCGGGGATTTCTACGCGGTGTGTGACATCGCCGAACAGTTCTCGCTCTTCGATAGCGGGCGGAAAGACCTTTCCTTCCGACCAGCGCCAGATGGTTCGGCCCGCTTCGTTCTTTAGAGCCAGATCGAAGTGCTGCGCTACCGGTTTGCGGAGGCGGATCGTCTGGTCGACCGAAAGGCGGAGGGTCGCGATGAAGGCCACTTCCGGAGTGACGCCGGGGCGAACGCTGACGCGGTAGGAGCCGCCGGGATCGGCGTCCAAACGCAGTTTGCCGATTCTGGCGGATATCAGGTCGTATTGACGCGGGCCTGCGATGGAGTTTGTCACCCGTCGTAACATGCCGATCGCTGGTTGATAAATCTCTTCCTCGGTTCCAGCATCGGCGCAGTTGAAGGAGCGGTAGCGAATCTGAAGCGCAGCGGCGAACGCGCCTGCCGGTCCGGTGTATCCGACGGGGCGCTCGGAGACTTGCCCCTCCTGGTCGCATTCGCGAAACGGCGTCTGGAACCATCCGCCCCCGGTTTGTGTGAACAGGGTCAAAGGCGCGTCCATGTCCTTCTCCTCGTTTCGATAAACGAGACCGTCACCGGTGAAACGAACCCAAAGCGGGTGGGTGGTGTAGCCGGTGAGTCGGTGATAGACGTTGTCGGCGATGAGAGCCGGTGTGGCGACTCGGATTGTGAACTCAGCGCCGGTCTTGGCTTCTCGGTAGGTCCATTGATTGCCGGGTTCGAGTGGAAGGTAGTGGCCGAGGTCGGCCGCGGCAAGCAGGGTTGTGGTCAGAAGAAAGCAGGTTAGTTTTGTTTTTATCATTGGGTCGGGTCACCTCCTGCTCAATGACGCGTGTTTATTGTGGCGGATCGGATCATGACGCTATCCTGAACCTCACATATGAACTCGAGGCTGTTTTGCTTTGCCGGCGGTAAGCAAGGTTCGTGGTCTGTCGTGAAAATGGCGCCAGTGCTTGGAGAATCGTTGCCTGAGGTTGCGCGCGTGGACATTCTCAACGAAGACGGTCCGGTGGAGGATGCCGCATGGGTGCTGCGCGGCGTCACCAGTAATGAGCGCTACGTCACGCGCGGCGAGAGGAATGCGCTGGTTGAAAGGCAGGCGGCAATCGGACGTCCCGCGATCACGCATGCGGCGATCATTCCCATTCGGAAGAATGCCCAGTGGTGGGCGATGACTCAGGATGAGCGCCGGGCGGTGTTCGAAGACCAATCGCGGCACGTCAAGGATAGTTTGAAATACCTGCCCGCGATTGCGAGGCGTCTCCACCATTGTCGCGATCTCGGTGGCGATGAGCCTTTCGATTTTGTGACGCTGTTCGAGTATGCGGCTGCGGATTCGAGCGCCTTCGAGGAACTGGTCGCGATGCTGCGCTCGACTCCGGAATGGAAGTTTGTCGATCGCGAAATGGATATTCGGTTGGTGCGGGACGTCTACTCGTAGCGAAGCGCTTCGATCGGATCGATGCGCGCGGCTTTCATTGCCGGGTAGATGCCGAAGAGCACACCCACTAGCGCCGACACGCAGAAGGCGACCACAATGGACGTGGTGGTCACGATCGTTTTCCATTCCGCTACCTGCGCGATGGACCAGGAAAGGAACACGCCGAAGCCAACACCGAGCAATCCTCCCGCTGCTGAGATCACGACGGACTCGGTGAGGAACTGGCGCACGATGTCGACGCGGCGGGCGCCCATGGCTCGACGAATGCCTATCTCACGAGTGCGTTCCATCACGGTGGCGAGCACGATGTTCATGATGCCGATTCCGCCGACGAGCAGCGAGATGGCCGCAATGGCTACCATGACGTAGGTGAAGATGGTCTGCGTTCGCTTCTGCTGGGCCAGCAGGGCCGCGGGAATGGTGACGCTGAAGTCCTCGGCGTCGCGATGCGAGGCAGCTAGCACGGCGTTTACGATCTTGGCGGTGGCAACGCTATCCGCACCTGCCTTCAAGCGCAGGTCGACTCCATCGAGTTCATCCTTCAAGTAGCTCGACGCATCCCAGAAGCGATATCGGAAGGTGTTGATCGGGATGTAGATTACGTTGTTGCGATCGATGGAGCGGCCACTGCCGGAGTCGGCCACTTGCTCGGACAAGACGCCGACGACTCGCAGCCATGTATCGTTGACCTTGACGTACTTGCCGACCGCAGGGCCGAAGCCTAACATCGCAATCTTGGCGTTCAGACCGAGCGCACACACCGAGGCGCTGGACTCATCGTCGGCCTTGCTTATGAAGCGGCCCTCGATCGGCCTGAGGTCATGAATCACTTGGTAGGAAGCACGGACGCCGAACATTTCCGGCATCGTACCGGTGGGCTTCGGCAGCACGCGCGCCGGATGCAGAAAGCGTCTGGGCGACAGCACTTCGAGCACGTCGACATTCGATTCGAGCACACGCACATCGCGTTCTGTAAGGCCGGGTGAGATGCGGCGGCGCTGTTGCAGTTCTTCGCGTGTCGCGGCGGGCCGAGAATCGATCAGGATGTTGCGGACGCCTAGCCGTTCAATAAATTGCAGAGACTGCTCGCGTGCGCCGGCGCCGATCGACAGCATACCGATTACCGAACCGACACCGAAAACGATGCCGAGCGCAGTCAGCAACGTGCGGGTCTTCTGCGCGCGCAGGTTTCGAAACGCCTCGCCGAGGTCGCTGAGGACACCCAGGCGCATGGACAACTTGCGATCGGCTTGAGGCTCAACCACAGGCGTCATTTCCCCATGCCTCCTGCTGCTGGACCCGCGGCCCCGGCGGGGCCCTTCCCGGATTTCTGATCTTTCTGATCCGGGCTGGCCAAGGCGACTTCCTCGCCTTCCTTCAATCCGTCGATGACGACCCGACTTTCGCCGCGCCTGACCAGCTTCACGTCTTTGGCCAGGAATTTGTCGCCCTGACGCGCATACACGAACGTGCGGCCTCCCTGCTCGAAAAGCGCTTGCGCGGGAAGCCAGCGGACATTCTTGAGCGTGTCGAGCGTGACTACGATGAGCGCGCTCATGCCGGGTCGCAGTTCGGGCACGGTTTCGAGCAACTGCAGTTTGCACTCGAAGCGGCGATTCCACGGGGGACCGCTGGTGCCGCCCAAGTCCTTTACCTTGGCCGTAAGCTGTTTGCCGGGCGCGGCAATCACACGGATGGTTGCCGGCTGCCCGAGTGATAAGTGGCCGCGATCCGTCTCGGCGATCTGCGCGGTAACTTCCCAGCTATTCAAGTCAGGGATCTGCGCGACGGCCATGCCAGGACGCACCTGGTCGCCGACCTGGAAGAAAGGAAGCACCATTCCCGAGAAGAAGAAGTTCGTGTTGGTGTTCTTCTCAATGTTGATGTAGCCGTCGGCCGGCGCTTTCAGCGTCATCATCTCGATATTGCGGCGGGCTGTATCGGCGAGGACTTGCGCTTTCTTTCGCGCAGCTTCCTGGATGGCTATGGAAGCGCTTGCGGCCGCTTTGCGTTGTGGATAATCACGCTCGAGCTTGGCGAGCTTTTCCTTTGCGCCTGCCAGTGTGATGTCGTTCTGCTTCGCGGTGAGCCCAGGACGGATCGAATTGACCGTCACCTCGATGTCTGCCTGCTTCAGCTCGCCGCGCGCGCGAATCAGCTCATACTCGAGCTCTTCCACTTTGGCTTTGGCTTCGTTTTCCGCATTCAGCACCTGCTGCTCGGCTTCGGCGAGATCGGCTTGCGCCTCACGCAGCTTGAAGCTTTCATCGGTGGTGTCGAACTGCGCTACCACATCATCCTTCTTCACCAGTTCGCCGGAGCGGCGGAGTTCGGTCAGAGTGAGCGTGCCGCCGCCCGCCATGGGCGCGGTTAGCATCCGTGAGTTACCGCCCTGGATCGCCCCGTCCGCGGTGACGGTGAAGGTGACGTCGCCCACCCGCACGCGAGTGGAAGGAGTCGGGATCTCATCCGGGGTGTTCACACTTTCAAACAGCCGCGGCACGGAACGAGCGCCCGCAGCTAGCACAACCACGCCGGCGAGCAGAAAAAGCCATCGAGGAGCACGGTTCATTTCGCGCCGCCCTTCTTCTCGGCTTCCTTGAGGTTGTCCACGAGCGCGACTTGCGTTCCCGCTTCAACGCCTTTGATCGCAACCTCATCCGGATTGCGCGCCAGGATCTCGACGTAGATCGGCCGCAATCCCTTCTCCCCAGGGACGAGCACAACCGGCTTGCCGTCGCGCGCAAATACCGCCTTGGACGGAACGCTGACCGCATTCGGCAGCTTGTCGACAATTATGTCCATGCGTCCGTTCATTTGCGGGCGGAGGCGCGCGTCGGGCTCACCTAAACTCGCGAACGCGCGGAAACTACGCGTAGGCGGCCATTCCCAGCTTTGCTCGGTGAGCGGCGAGATGCGGTCGAGCTTGCCGATGAACGTCTTTTCCGGGAACGGATCGAGAATCACGCGCACGTCCTGGCCTGCCTTCATGCGACCCCGATCGATCTCTTCGGCTTTGCCCTTCAGGCGCATGCTGTCCATTCGCGGAATTTCAGCCACTGCGCTGCCGGGCCACACATTATCGCCAACCTTGAAAGGCTTCGCATTCATCCACCCCTGCGAGTTGTTCATCAGGTAGCTGATCACGCCATCGCCCGGGGCGCGGAGCTCGGTGCGGCTCACACGGTCGCGGATCAGATCGACTTCGGCTTGCGCTTTACTAAGCTGGCTCTGCGACGAGCTGATTTTGGACTGGGCGGAGGCGGCATTCAGGCGAGCAGCGGCTTGCTTGACGCGCAGCTTTTCTTCGGTGAGCGATAGCGTGATGCGGTTGTCCTCGGTTTGCAGCGCGCTCACGATCTCGGCCTTGGAGACTTCGATCTTGGCGAGTTCAACTGCCTGCTTCATGCTCGCGATTTCAAGGTTGTCCGCTTCGGCGCCGATCTTCGCCTCTGCTTTGGCCTGGTCAAGTGACGCGATTGCCTGCGCGAGCGCGGCCTCCTTCTCGCTCAACTGGCGCTTGGCGCCGCTGGCATCAAAGCGAACGACGGGATCGCCTTGCTTCACGTTAGAGTTCGGCGGCGCCATCCAGACGATGGTGAGGTTGGGAACGTTGGGCGCGATGACCTGCACGGATTCCTCGGCGACGAGTTCGCCTCGGCACGTCACTGTCACTAGGAACTCGCCACGTCTGGCAGTCGCAAGCGGGAGAGACGAAGCGGTTGCCGCGGCGGCAGTGGGTCGGAAGACGTTATAGGCCAGCACTGCTGAACCAGCTAAAGAGCCGAGGGCTAACGCCCACGCCACCACGGCCCGGCGACGGCGCGGTTTTGCTACCGCGATCGGAGTTACAGGCGAGGGCGCAGCAGCGGCACTCATGGGTTCACCTTTGGTGCGGAGGAAGCCTGCGCTTGTTGCGCCTGTGGCGCCGGCGGTACACGTTCGATTTCCAGCGCGGCAGAAAGATCGGGAAGCAGATTGGGGCTTTGCTGGTCGATGGAGTACATCACAGTAAAGGTGCGAACCGGAGTATCTAGGCCAGTGGTAGCAATCGGGCTGGCGGTTCGCAGTTGTGCATCGAAGGCTTCGCCGGGATACGCGTCAAGGTATACTTTCGCGCGACTGGCGGTGGCCACCGAGGCGAAGTCCGGTTCATCGACGGTGGCGAGCACCACCATTTTGTTCGGGTTGAAGATACGCATCACCGGCATGCCGGGATACATGCGGTCGCCGACCTGCGGCGGCCCCATAGAGCCCTGCCTCCAGGTGGTCTCATACGAGATCATGCCATCCTGCGGCGCCTTGATTTCCAGACGCTCAAGGTTGGTGCGAAGGCGCTCCAAAGCCACGCTCTGGCGCTCGACCTTCAATTCGAGGATTCGAATCGATGCCTGCTCGGCAGTGGAGCGCAGCGTGTCGGAGCGCTTCAAACTTTCGAGGCGGGCCTGTGCGTTTTCGGATTTGGCTTCGTTTTTTAATCTGTCGAGATTGCTAAGGACGGGGCCTTTCCGCAGTTGTAGTTTCGCTCGGTCAAGATCCGCCTGGGCTTCGCGGATTTGCGATCCGCGGGTCGCCTGCAGGCTGAGGACCTGCGCTTTGCGCTCTTCCAGTTGGTGGGTCAGGTTCTCCAGAGTCGCGCGCGCGTCTCGCTCCTGGTCGAGAAGGTTCAAACGGTCAAACTGGACGATGAGTTGACCCTTGGCAACCTTGGATCCGTTCGGTACCAGGCCCGTGAGGATCATCTCAAAGCCCTGAACTCCGGACATTTGAGGTACGCGGATAGATTGCCACTCCAACGCCTGAACAAGTCCTGTAGCGCGCACTATATGGTTATCGCGCTCCGCCGAAGCTTTGGTCAGAGGAACGGCAGCGGCCTGAGCGGAGGAAGATGGCTGAGCCGTCGGCTTCTCGCGAGAGCACCCGGTGAGCACCGAGGCTACAAGCACGAAGGGCAGCAGCAGGGCTGCGTTGCGCGATTTGGTTCTGGTCACACGTCGCCTTTGTGGAGGTTTAGACGTTCGATCCCCCTACTTTGTTTAGAGGTTTGTGCTTCTTTTTGCAGTTTTTCTCCACATGTTTCGTTTATTTGTGATATGCTGCCGCAGTAGCCCC
>DASQDN010000209.1:0-1529 GCA_035634155.1 Bryobacteraceae bacterium
GCAACCGGGCGGTTTGTTCAAGCTTCCCGCAGGAGCGCCTCTTCCGGCGAGCCGGACGACGCCAAGGCATAGCTTCGCGCGATGTTTCGGAGGGACCGCAACGAAGCTTCCATCCCAGTGGTTATCACCGCTGCCGCGGCAACACACCAACAGGCAAAGCGGGCGTCTGGTTCCTGCGCGGCCAGTTTTCTTAACGTGATGAAGTCCCGCCTCCGGTCGCTACTCGACATCAGGTGGCTGGGGCTTCCGCCGCTCCGCCTCGCACGCCTCGGCCATCCGCCGCTGATGCTCCGCCCACGGCAGCTCCACCGACGCCAGCCCGCTCTGCTTCGTCGGCTCCACCAGCGGCCGGTACGGCTGGGGGAGGCGAGCCTTCAGCCGCTCGATCGTTTGAGCCAGGTGGTTGATCCCCGCCCACGCGTCGCAGATCCCGCGGACCAGCGGGTCCTGCAGGGGCATGTCGTTCGCCTGCGCCCGCTTCCACAGCAGCACGTAGTAACGGTGTTGCCGCTCCACCTCCCGATCGAGGCGCTCGAGCTGCTCGCGACTCAGGTCCTCCGATCGCACGCGCGCCAGCCTACGGCCGGACCGGCCGGGCGCGGAGGCGGGCGGGTCTGAGGTTCGGTCAGTGCTGAACAGATTCTCGCGATGCGCGGGCGCGACGCCGAAGACCGCCCAGCACCATCGCAACCCACGCAAGCCGGGCAGGTTCAGGAATCACGCCGACCACCAGATTGTCGCTCTCATTTCCTCGCTGAACGGGGATGAAGAAGGCGTTCCAGTCGCTTGGTCGCGCGCCGGCTACGAGGTTGCTCAATCTCAATGTTCCGGAGGTGAGAGTGGTGAACTGCCCGTCGCCACGGGTCAAGTTCTGATAGGAGAGAACTCCCTGCCCCTCGCCCGCGTTGGCAGTGAAGTCCATCTGGAGTCGCAGCCTGAACCAGTCATCAAAGTTACCAGCATTGATGGCGTTTCGATAGACGGGGGTGCTTAGGTTCACTGCAGTGTCAAACGAGAATCCCCCATTCTGATATCGGATCCCAATGCCTTCACTAAACGAGAAGTGACCGTCCAGATTTGCATCACGTCCTACCCGAAATGCTGACGCCTCTCCGCTGCTATCCGGCGTCGGCTTCCGAAAGTCGAATTGGATGAACGCCTGTAACTCGGCGTTCGAGAAGGTTGGAAAGGAGAACTGCGCATCGTTCAGCCGGGTCAAGCCTTCGGCGCTGTCGGGCACCAAGTCGTTGGTGGCGACCTTGCTGCCATTGACTCCGCTGCCGTTCGAGATGAAGCCCTGAGACCCGTAATGGTGGAAGGCCACCCAGTTATCCTGGCCGTGCAACGGCCCGGGCTGCAGCGACTCAAAGTCGTAAGTTGCCGCCTGAGCGCGGGCTCCCGAAGCGAACACCAGCAGGGTGACAACAGTTGAGACGATCTGCGTTGCTGCTCCGTGCATTTCCCAATCCCTTCGAGTTCTTTTCAGCACGGAAAAGTGCGTCGTCGGATCTGTCGGGTAGCGCCCGGGT
>DASQDN010000210.1:0-3007 GCA_035634155.1 Bryobacteraceae bacterium
GTGCGCTATGGAGTCACATCGCCGCTGTTCGACTACATCTTCGGCACCTACCACACCACGAAGGCGACCAAACCTCGCCGCGCCGTGCAGCCGCGACGGGAGTTGAAATCCCCCGCCGCAGCAGCAGCGCAAAAAGCCTGACAACGATTTCAAGCCAGCGCCAAGTTAACTCGAACGTCAAAATACAAAAGGGTCAAACATGCGTATCGCCGTCATCTCAACTTATACACATCCGACCAGACTGCCGCGCAAAGAGCGCGGCGTGATGCAATCCTCCGTGCCCGAACTGATCGCCAGCCTGTGCCCGGACGATGCCGAGATCGAACTTTACAACGAGAAGGAGGCGGACATTCCGCTCGACCGCGACTGGGATCTAGTCTTCTTCTCCTACCTGCACTCTTACTACGAGCACACGAAAGTGCTCTCCACACTGTTCCGGCAGCGCGGCATCAAGACGGTTGCCGGAGGCCGCCACGCCACACACTTCGCAGAGGATTGCGAAAAGTATTTCGATGCCGTAGTCACGGGCGAACCGGAAACCAACGTTCCCGCGCTCGTCGCCGACTTCGCTCGCGGGCAGTTACAGAAACGCTATCAACTGCCTTCGCGCGGCGCAGTCGAGATTAAGCCGTACCGTTACGACTTGATCGACTTCCGCACCAACTCCATCCGGCTTCCCGGCATTGAAGCCTCGCGCGGCTGCCCTTTCTCCTGCAACTTCTGCGTGCTCACCGGCCACGAAAAATATCGTTACCGCCCCGTCGAGCACGTCATCGACGAAATCAAGTTCAAGATGCATTGGAACAAGAACTACTTCGGCCTGTTCGATAACGCGTTCTCGTTCCTCGACAACAACCTCGGCGGCGACCCGCGCTACCTGCGCACGCTTTGCGAAGCGCTCCTGCCGCTCAAGAAGACCTGGGGGTGCGCGCTGACGTTCAACGTGCTCAAGGACGAAGAACTGGTGAAGTTGATGGCGCAGGCGGGCTGCCGCTACATCTATACCGGCCTCGAATCGCTCAACCCCGACTCCATCAAGGCGATGAACAAGGGACAGAACAAGATCACCGAAGTTGACCGTGTGATTCGCCGCTGCTTCGCCAACGGCATCATGCTCTCCTTCGGCCTGCTCGTCGGCTCCGACGGAGACACGAACGAATACCTTGAGAAACTGCCGGAATATTTGTCAGACCTGCAATACTTCAATATCACTTTTCTAGGCATCGTCTGCCCTTACCCGGAGACGCCCTTTTACAGGCAACTGCAAAAGGAGGGACGCCTTCTCCCCGGCACCGTGAGCCGCGACTACGACGGCTACACGCTCTGCCATCGCCCCCTCGGACTTGAACCGACCGAGGCGGTCGAACATTTCAAAAGGCTCTGTCGTCAACTCGGCAGCCTCACCAACGTCGGACGCCACTATTGGTCAAAACTGTGGGCTAGCAACATGCCCCAGTACAAAAAAGTGATTCTCGCTTCCGGCTCCGAAATCCTGAGCATCAGCAACCCGCTGCAAAACAACGCGCGTCGCTACATCGCCGGACTCGACCCGATAGAAGAAGCCGACCGCCGGAAGATGGAGGAACTCAGTATTACGCCGCAATATCTCAGCCCCACTCCGGCGCATCAGTTAAAGACCATTGACCCGCGCTTCGACATCGGCGCGGTCGATTTGTCCGCCGCATGAGCTATCACCGGCGAATTATGAACAGGCGCAATTTCAAGTTTAGTGAAATGCCGGAAGACATGTCGCGCACGATTTGGTCAACCCTGAATGAATGCGCGTCCGTTGTTGGACTACCGGGACTGTCCCCATTGCGGGCTCCACAGTCCGCGTGCCGAGAGGATGACGGAGAAGAGACCGGTCACGCCGAGCGCGATCAGCATCCAGATAAAGCGGAAGCCTCCGCTGGACTGGGCGATCCCGCTGGCGATGCCCACACCCTTCCCCTTCATGTGGAGGATGGGGACGGCAAACGAAAGGAGCGACCCGAGGAGCATGATGACGTATCCCGAGCGTCGTTCGGCCAGCACCAGCGCGCCGTACAGCCAGACGACCATGATGAGACTTCCCCCGATCAGGTTGTTGACCCCTCCCGGTTCCACCCCGCGGACGATGTCGTCCGTCAGGTGAAAGGAGAACAAGAGGATCGAGAGCAGAGACGCGATGGTTAACATAACGCTGTGTTTCATTTGATATTCTCCTGATTAGACTTGTGTGCGCCTCCCGCCACGCGCACGCGTGCGCGTTTGGCAGGGCGTTCATCAGCTTGCGCTCAGTTTGCTCGCCGCTGCCGTTTGCTCGCGTTCTGCTTGCTCCGGCTCAAACCGCAGAATGTCGCCGGGTTGGCACGAAAGCGCCTCGCAGATCGCCTCAAGCGTGGAGAAGCGGATGGCGCGCGCTTTGCCGGTCTTGAGAATGGAGAGGTTAGCCAGCGCCATTCCGATCCGGTCGGCGAGTTCGGTCAGCGTCATCCGCCGGTCGTGGAGTATGTCGTCGAGCTTGACGGTGATCGCCATGTCACACCGTCCCTTCGAGGTCTTCGCGCATGAGCGCGCCTTCCGCGAACACGCGCGCCAGCAGGAACGTGAGGAGTACGGCGAGCCAGCCGTTGATCGAAAAACCGGCGTCGATGTGGAGCGGGTGCGCCGGAGTGGAAACCGTCTCGGCGATCACGCCGATCACGATGCTGAGAAGGTTCAGCGCGAGCAACGCCCAGGCGACCCCCTGCAAACGGGACGCGTTGGCGGCGACGAACGGGTCGCCCGCGCGAACCGTCTCCACAATTGCGAGCAGCCGTTTTAAGACGACGTAATTCAGCGGGACAGCGACGAGGCCGAGTATCGCGATTGCGCGCAAGGCAACAATCAGCCGCTCTGCCTCGGGCGAAGGAGAAAGCTCGAGCGCGCTCATGATCCATCGCCGGGTGGGCATGAAGACCAGCAGTACGAAGATCGCGGCGCCGGACAGCCAGTTCAGGAAGATGAGGATTCGCAGCACGACGTA
>DASQDN010000211.1:0-4437 GCA_035634155.1 Bryobacteraceae bacterium
TCTTCAGGCCAAACCATCCTGCCAGCGAAGACAGCGCGAGCGACAGGACGAATCGATTATCAAAGCGATACGCAAGAAAGAAGTAGAGCCCGGCGCTCGCCAGAAGATATACATCCCATTGCCCGGATAGCAGGCCGAAGCGGTTCTCGATGAAGGCGAGTTGGACGGACCAGATCAAGGAGCCGAGGTAAAGGACGTAATCGAATACCAGGCTGGGGGAAGGAGTTTCGGCCAGAGACCAAGCGGGTCCTCGCGAGAAGCAGTACCAGAAGCATGCCGCGAGTACGAGCGTGAGGATCGCGACGACGGCGGCGTCGCCGAGTTGCTCGGACCACGTGCTGAGGGTCCAGCTAAGGCCTGCGACGAAGGCGAGGATTCCGGCGTAGAGAAGAAGGTTTAGCTCTAGGAAGACGGAAAAGAGATCGCCGCGGGAGAGGGCGGCTAGCCGGGCGTACTGCTCCGGCGAAATGACGCCCTCTTGCTCCCACTGCTCGAGCCGGGTGAGTACCGTCACATTACTTCGGCGTTACGTGAATCAGGGCGCCGGGATTTGCGTCTTCGAGCATCCAGAGCGAGCCGTCCGGGGCTTGCTCGACGTCGCGGATGCGCTTGCCTACATCCCAACGCTCGGCGGGTTTGGCTCCACCTTTGCCATCGAAGATAATGCGATTGATGCTGGTGCTGGCGAGACCGCTGATGAAGCCGCTGCCATTCCATTGCGGGAAGGTTTTGGTTCCGCGATAGAACATCAGGTTGCCAGGTGCGATTACCGGCACCCAATACAGCACGGGCTTGGTTAAATCAGAACGCGTGTCATGGCTCGGGATGGGCACCTCATTGTAGTTCACGCCGTAGGAGACGAGCGGCCATCCATAGTTCTTGCCCTTCTCGACAAAGTTCAATTCGTCGCCACCGCGGGGGCCGTGTTCCACTTCCCAGAGTTCGCCGGTGGGAGAGAACGCGAGTCCGTACGGCGCGCGGAAGCCGGTGGCCCAGGTTTCGGCAGGGGTCAGGTTGGGACCGGGGAACGTGTAGGTGCTGACGGGCTTTGCGGTCTTGGCAACTTCGGTGTCGCGCGGGGGGTCGATCAGAGTAATGGTGGCTGCTCCCGTTTTACCGGCGTTGGGATTACCGGGGGCGGGTTTCCCGTCGAGTGTGAGGCGCAGGATCTTGCCGACGGGTTGGTCGGGGTCTTGGGCGGGGGTCATGCGTTGACGATCGCCGACCGTCATATAGATCAACTGACCGTCGGGCGAGAATGCGATCTGACCGCCGGCCTGGCCGCCCTTGCCTCGCGGCATCTGACGCCACAGGACGTTGAAGTCGGTCAATCGCGGCGTGCGTCCGAGGTTCAGTTTGCCGCGAGCCAGCACCTGGCCTCCGCCGTAGTCACCGGGCTCGATGTAGGTGAGATAGATGCTCTGATCCGTGGCGTAGTTGGGCGACACATAGACGCCGAGCATGCCGTTCTGGCCCTGCCAATAGACGGGCGGCGTACCTGCCAAGGGGGCGATCTTTTCGCCTTGCGGAGACACCAGCCAAACCGGTCCGATTTTCTCGGTAACCAGCATGTGGCCGTCGGGCAGGAACGCGATTCGCCACGGCAGCCCGAAGGTGGCCGTGGTGGTCATCTTGAAGGGCAAACTGGCTTCGGGCTTTTGTGCGCCTACGTTGACTTGAGCCCAGGCGGCAACCGCCAACGGGAGAAGAAGCACCGCTCTCGCCATTCTCATCAGCATTCTCCTTCCTACGTAAAGATCTCTTGTGAGCATCTCCTGAATGTAACTCGATTGCGGCCGCATCAGGAAAGATGCAGGATATTGCTACAGCGGTGGAGGCTGGCGCCCACCGGAAGACGCTCGGATCGGTGGAGGCGCGTCGCCCATGCCGGGCTGCTTCACGACCGTTAGCGCCGTCGCGATCATGGATGCTACGTCCGTGACGTTCGCGGGGATGATCATGGTGTTGCCGGTCTTTGCCAGATTGCCGAACTCGCGGATGTACTGCTCGGCTACACGGAGTTGAACGGCTTCGACGCCGCCCGGCGCCTGGATGGCTTCGGCGACGCGCCGGATGCCTTCGGCGGTTGCAGTGGCGACTGTGAGAATCGCGGCGCTCTGGCCTTCGGCTTCGTTGATTTGCTGCTGCTTGCGGGCTTCGGAGGCCTTGATCACCTGCTGCTTCTGCCCTTCGGCCGTGTTGATGGCCGAATCGCGCGCGCCTTCCGAGTTCAGGATGGTGGCGCGCGTCTCGCGCTCGGCGCGCATCTGCTTTTCCATGGCGGCGAGCACATCCTGGGGCGGCGTGATGTTCTTGATCTCATAGCGGAGCACTTTGATGCCCCAGGGCTCGGATGCTTTGTCGAGCTCACTGACCACGGCGATGTTGATGTTGGTGCGTTCTTCGAAGGTGCGGTCGAGTTCGATTTTTCCGACCTCGCTGCGCAGGGTGGTTTGAGCTAGCTGGATGATGGCGAAGCTGTAGTTCTGAATGCCGTAGGATGCGCGTTCGGGGTCGAGGACGCGCAGGTAGAGAACGCCGTCGATGCCTACCTGCACGTTATCGCGGGTGATGCAGATCTGTTCCGGGATATCGATGGCGATTTCCTTCAAGCTATGGCGGTAGCGGATCACGTCGAGGAACGGAAACAGAATGTGAAAGCCGGCGTGCAGCGTGCCGCTGAATTTGCCGAGCCGCTCCACGACGTAGGCGCTTTGTTGCGGCACGACTACCGCTGTCTTGGCGATCACGATGATGAGCACAAAGACGAACACAATTGTGACTATGAGTCCGAAATCCATGGAGCCTCCTCGCTCACGGACGAAGGTGCAGAGTTAATCCATCGACGCGTTCGACGCGGCAGCGCTGTCCAGCTGCGATATCGGCGCCGCTTGCGCTGCGTGCATTCCATACGCTGCCGCGCAGTTCCGCCTTGCCGATGCTATCGGCGTGAATCTCGTTTAGGGCGACCGCGGTTTCGCCAATCATGGTGTCGACGTTACGATCGGCAACATTGAACTTGCGCAGCAGGGGCCGCCGAAAAACGGCGAGGGTCGCCGTTGAGACGACGCCAAACAGCAGCCACTGCATCCATGCTGGTCCCGCCATTCCGGCCAAGGCTAGCAGTCCTACCAGGATCGCGCCGATTCCGAAGAACAGGATATAGAATCCGCCTGGCGTGATGATCTCCACCACCAGAAGGACACTACCGGCAATCAGCCACATCCACCATGTGAAGTCCATAGAGTTGGGTTCAAGGTCAATTCAAGCTTACTATTTTCCGGGGTGATATAACGAGACCAGCACGATGAAGCAGCTCCGCTTGACAGCTCTCGCCCTGGCGGCGATTTCCACCTGCCTCGCAGCAGATAAGGTGCTTGTATATACGCGCAACTATACGCCCGACGGCAAAGGCTATGTTCACGACAACATCGCCACGAGCGTGGAGGCGATCCGTTCGATGGGTTTGGAGAATGGGTTTGAGGTGGATGCGTCGGACGATCCGAAGCTGTTCACGACGGACCATTTGAAGAAATACAAGGCCATCGTTTTTAGCAACAGCAATAACGAAGCGTTTGAAAACGATGCTCAGCGGGAGGCGCTGCAGAAGTTTGTGCGGGCGGGTGGCGGCGTGGTCGGCATCCATAGCGCGACCGGCTCGGAACGAAAGTGGCCTTACTTTTGGTCGCTGATGGGAGGCCGATTTATTCGTCATCCCGTGCTGCAGAAGTTCACGGTTCTGGTGAAGGACACGAATCACCCATCCACCGCCGGGTTGCCGGCGAAGTTCGAATGGGAAGACGAGTGCTACTTGTTCGACCAGGCGAATTCGCATGTGAGGGTGCTGCTCGCGGCAGACCCGGCGCAGTTGCAAGATCCCAAGCGGACCGAGCAGCCGGGCGCATTACGTGAGGGCCAGTATCCGCTTGCCTGGTACAACACTGCGGACGGAGGGCGGCAGTATTACATCGCGCTCGGGCACAAGAAGGAGCATTACGCCGATCCGATCTTCCGGCGTCAGGTTTTAGGCGGGATTCTGTGGGTGCTGGGTCGGAAACGCTAATTGGCGCGGCCGAGTTCGGCCAGATAGCGGCGCAAGACGCGCTCGACGTATTGCTGGGTTTCGCGATACGGCGGCACATTGCGGTAGCGATCTACCGCCCCTGGACCTGCGTTGTAAGCGGCTAAGGCAAATCGAACGGGGTCGTGCGAATCCTTGTAGCGCAGGAGGAGTTCGCGGAGATACTTCGCGCCGCCATGGGCGTTCTGCGCGGGATCGTTAGGGTCGACGCCTAGATCGCTTGCCGTGCCGGGCATTAGCTGCATCAGCCCGATCGCGCCCTTTGGAGAAACTGCTTCTTTCCGGAAGGCGGATTCGACGGCGGCTACGCTGCGCACGAACTCGGGACGTAAACCGTGGGAAAGCGCCGCCTTATC
>DASQDN010000212.1:0-2600 GCA_035634155.1 Bryobacteraceae bacterium
TGCTGATCATCGCCATCGGCATGACGCTGGTGATCCTTACCGGACACATCGACATCTCGGTCGGCTCTGTATTCGCTATCTGCAGCGTCGCCGCCGGAGTCTTCGCGCGCATGGGCATGCCGATGATCGCTGCCGCCGTTATGGCATGCGTCGCGGGAGGCTTGCTCGGCGCCATCAACGGAGCACTCGTCGCGAACGTCCGCATCCCCGCCATTGTTGTCACGCTGGCCACCATGGTCGCCCTTCGTGACGCCCTGCGATGGGTCACGCAAGGCGCTTGGATCCAGGACCTTCCGGAAGGCTTCCAGTGGTTCGGACTTTCGCAAAATGGCAGTGCCTACGTGACAGCCGTAGTAGCCATCGCACTCCTGGCGGTCTCCGCGTGGGCCCTCCGCAACATAGCCGCGGGACGCGCCGTCTACGCCACAGGCTCGGACACCAACGCAGCCCGGCTCGCCGGCATCCACGTCCCCGGCGTCACCTTCTCCGTCTTCGTCTTGACGGGTATCCTCACCGGCTGCGCGGCCGTACTCAACGCGGTGCGCTTCAATCAGATCCCGAGCAACGCCGGCATTGGACTTGAGATGAAAGTAGTGGCGGCCGTGGTCGTCGGAGGCACTGCAATCACCGGAGGAAGAGGAACCATCCTGGGAACCGCGCTCGGCGTCGTCCTGCTGGGCATTGTTGGACCCGCCCTCACCTTTCTAGGCATCAGCGCCTACTGGGAGCGAGCGCTCCAGGGCGCAATCATTCTTGTGGCCGTCGCCATGGATTCGGCGCGCCTGCGAACGAGGAGCAATGCAACCAACGCTGCTGTCGCAGGATCGTAAATCCTGGCGAGAACGCTGGTCGCCGAACGGCGAAAGCAACCTCGTCATCGCCCTGGCACTCGAAATTTTGGTGTTCGCCGCCATCGCTCCGAACTTCATGACGGTCGGCAACTTCTTCGAAGTCGTCCGGCTCAGCGTCGAACTCGGCCTCCTCAGCCTCGCCCTGACGCCTATCATCATCACCGGTGGCATCGATCTTTCGGTCGGCTCCATGATGGGGCTCGCCGCGGTGGTCTTCGGCGCATCTCTCGCGAGCGGCAACGTCGGCGTGCCCGGAGCCATCGCAGCGGCACTTGCTGTCGGATGCATCGGCGGAGCCCTCAACGCGGCGCTCATCACGCGCCTCAAGATCCCGCCGCTCATCGTGACCCTCGGCTCCTTCTCCATGTTCCGAGGCATCGCCGAAGGCATCACCGGCGGCGCGATTAATTACTCCGACTTCCCGCAGTCGTTCCTGTATTTTGGCCAAGGCTATCTATGGGATGTCATCCCGGCGCAGTTCCCGCTTTTCCTGGCCGTGCTCGCAGCCTACGCCATCCTGCTGCATAGGTCGGTCATCGGACGGGCAATCTATGCCATCGGCTTCAACGCGGCCGGAGCCCGATATGCCGGCATTCCAGTAGACCGCCGCCTCGGCCTCGTATATCTGCTTGCCGGGATCGCATCCAGCGTCGCGGCGATCGTGTATGTGTCGCACATCGGCCAGGCGAAGTCGGACGCGGGCACCGGCTATGAGTTGGCCGCGATCACAGCCGTGGTGCTCGGCGGCACATCCGTATTCGGCGGGCGAGGCACAATTTGGGGAACGGTCCTCGGCCTGTTCTCCATCTCCGTCTTGCAGAATGGGCTGCGGCTCGCGGCGCTCCCATCCGAACTTACCGGCGTACTCACCGGGACGCTGCTTGTCGGCACGATCGCGGCCGATCGTTTCGCTCGCAGGCCCAAACCCGCAACCACCCTGATAGAAACTGGAACCGAAGAAGAAATGAGAAACTCCCAACTGGCGATTCTGTGCACGGCCGTCCTCGGCGGCGCATTGATTGTGGCGGGTACCAACATCTGGCTCATACGGTCGCTCGAACAATCGATCGGCGCCGCAGGCCCTTCTGCCTCGGGAGGAGGCGGACCCGCGCCTTCGGGCAAGCGCGCCGTCGTTGCCGTCATGCCCAAAGCCAAAGGCGACCCGTACTTCGTCAGTTGCCGCGTGGGAGCCGAGGAAGCGGCCAAGCAGCGCAACGTCGAGCTCATCTGGGATGGTCCGGTCGGCCTCGACCCCGCCAAGCAGAACGAAGTCGTCGAAGGCTGGATCACACGGGGCGTCGACGCCATCGCCGTCAGCGTTGAGAACCAGGCCGGCATCTCCACCGTCCTCCGCAAAGCCCGCCAGCGCGGAATCAAAGTGCTCACGTGGGATGCCGACGCTGCCCCCGATGCCCGCGATTACTTCATCAATCAAGCCACCCCCCAAGGCATCGCCGAAACCCTCACCGACGAAGCCGCACGACTCATGGGCAGCAAGGGCGACTTTGCCGTCATCACCGGCGCTCTCACCTCGGCCAACCAGAACCAGTGGATCGTCTACATCAAGGAGCGCCTGAAGAAGTATCCCGATATGAAGCTGGTCACCATCCGTCCCAGCGACGATGATCGTGACAAGGCCTTCTCCGAAACGCAAGGCATCCTCAAGGTCTACCCGCAGGTGAAGCTCATTATGGGGATCGCCGCGCCCGCAGTGCCCGGGGCCGCTGAAGCCGTTCGCCAGTCGGGCCG
>DASQDN010000213.1:0-5232 GCA_035634155.1 Bryobacteraceae bacterium
CCCGGCAGACGCGCAGAATGGATTTATTCACCGCCCGCGGGCGCGGCAATCAAGGGCCGGGTGGTGCAGCTCGACCGAAGCTCGGGGTCTCCAGGGCTGCCGGCGGCAAGAGAGCGCCTCGCAAGACTGCGTGAGCGGCAAAAGGCGATGAAGCCATGAGGCTGGCTCACCTGCAGTGGTTTCCGCTTCTCCTGGCGGGGCTTCTCCTGGGTGGCTGTCCCTCGTCCGCGACGAAAAGGAACACGGACACGACGGCACAATCCGAGCCGCCGGCGGCTCCATCGGCCGTTCCGGATGCGACGGTGCGCGGGCTCGTAAATTGCCGCACCGCCACCGAGGCGGCGCAACGGCGCGCTTGTGGAACGGCCGAGGCGCCGATGGAGTATCCGCTCGAAATCGGGATCAGCCGCTTGACCTATGTTTCGCTGGGTGAACGGGCGGCGGAAGTCTCCCGTCACATCGATGCGGCCAACCGACACATAGCAAATGCCCGCTGGGCAAGGCCGGAGGTCGTGGCCGATGTCATGCGCACCGGTGCGGCCGGATTGCGCCGGAGTGCGCTCACGGTCTGCCGTCTTGAAGGAAGACCTCCCGCGCCCGGCGATTCGATCCGTAGCGATTTTCTCAAAGTCTACATCTGGCTGGAATATCGTCTCAGCTTGATCGAAGGCGAGCGCACTGGCCTTGCCGCGCGAGTCGATCCACTTCTAGCGAACTCCTGCTTTACTAAAGAGAAAGAGATATATTTCGGGGCATCACCGATGGCTTTGTCGGTGCCGAGTAAGCTCTTTTATGCACTGCCAAGTTACTTCGCTCACGCACTGAGCTATTACCATGCGCAGAAGGATATGGCTCTGGCGAGCGATGCCTACGGGTTCAGAGCTGAACTGAGCGATGCGGGCGAGGAGCAACTGTCGTGCCTCCAGCGGCAGTTCGATCCACAAGGCTCAAGTGAGCGGCCAGTCGCCAGCACTATCTGGGACTCCTGCCTCCGCGAAGTATCGCAGGGGAAGTCCTGTCTCCAGCGCGCGCGCCGCTGCTCCCCGGCCGACCGGCCAGCAGGCGGCGCTGAATCAAACGCCCAGATCCACCCTCTGAAGGGAGAAGCACATTGACCGGTACCGTCACGAGGCGCGCGATTAGCCTGAACTGGACCTACGCGCTCAACATGCGGCTTCGTCCTCCAGTATTCTCCCCGAATTCAACGCGGGTCGAGTTGCCCCTGGTCGAATACCTGCCCGATAACAAGGATGCGGGCGGCTTTTTAGGCAGCACCATTGGCCGCAGCATCCCGGAGCAAGGATATCTGATCAAGCGTGAGGGCTACGAGGACATCATCATAGCCTATGACGCGTCGATCAGCATCCATGCCAACAACGTGGCGGGTATGATCGCGGCCTTGCTGGGCGATGCCGAGGCGCTCGGGCTGGTGGGTCCGCTCGCCGGCATCGGGGGCAACCAAAACGAAGCAATCGTCATTTATCTCAATAGCGATCCCAGCGATGGGATCGCCGCCGGCCATTATCTCGATCTGGACCGGCATTTCAGAGGGATGAATTGGGTCTCGGGCGAAGCGAACGGTCCCTACCGAGCCGCCGGTGAGGGCACGAACAACGACTACGATTTCATAGAAGTGCGGTATCCCAACGGTGCCAACGGCCAGCCGCTTGACCCGCAATATGCGACGGTCGGGTATGTCTCGACGGTAATCCACGAATTGTTCCACCGGCGCTATTACGGCCACGATTACAACACGCTCTTCGCGTCTTATTCTGAGCGGACGGCGCGCAACTTCCTGTCCACGTATGACGAGGCTCGAGCGGCTGACGATCCGGTTTATGCGCGCACTCGCGATGTTCTAGTTCAGATGTATCGGGATCGCCGGTTCAGCATTAATGGGCTGTTCTTCGGAGATCCCGGGGCTCCCAGCGACTCTGCTTACCGCGAAGGCTTGGTGAACGCGGATCGGAACTTGCTCAAAGATGTGGCCGCCGCCGCCGATCAGTTGAGGCTCGCTCGCCTGTACACTCAGGGCAAAGCCATGAACTGGGCTGGATTGTCGATCGCAGATCTTCAGTCACTCGTGGCAGCCGGCGATCTCATCCTCCCGCAGGGCGCCGATCCAAACAACCGCAGTGCCTATCGGACCAACGACTCGCAACTGATCCCCTTCCTCGCGGCGCTCAGCTTCCTGCAGGGCAAGAGATTTGAGGAAGCGCCGGACCTTAACGGACTGAGCGCGGAAGTCGCAGCAATCGCCATTCGGGCGATGACTGCAGGCCACAACGGAAGCGTCTGCGGAACGTACCTGAATGTCGGAGGGCAGCAAGCATGCACCGATCTTCGCGACCAGTATAATGAAGCCAAAGGCGGCGCATCGTTTCTCCCCAATGCGCTCGTCCTCATCGCGCGCGAGGGAACGAGCCTCACCTTCGCACTTGGTGAGGCAAGCGGCGGGCGCGAAGTCGAAGTAGTTATCAACGCGGAGACGGGGGAACTCACCTCGTTCAAGGTTGACGGCTCGGAACTGGTCGGCATTCTCGATGATGCGACGCTGGACCTGCTCAACGCCGCAATGAGAATGGCAAACCGTCTCTCGCAGCAGCCGGGGCAGGATCCAGGCTCTGTTGCCGGCGGAATCCCGTTGCCGATCACGTTCGATGTGATCACCAACGCGGACGGAAGCGTCTCTACCGTCGTTTCGGTGGATTTGGGCGTGGTGGCCGGCCTCACGGGCCTGCGAGTGGAAATTCAGGCGAGCGGCGGGACCAGCGCGACGAAGATCACGCGGCGGACAACAGCCGACGGAATAACTCACATCGAGCGCGAGGACGAATTCACCCGCCTTACCGTCAAGAGCACTCAAGATGGCATCGTCACACTCAAGCTCAAGGATTCTCCTCTCGGGGTGGACTTCGCTGACGCGGGTTCCATTCTGGGCAGCGTTCTTGGCAGCCGAATCGCGGGCGAAGACGAACTGGCGCAGATCGTAACATCTGCTGCGCTGAAGGCGGTGGGTGCCAACCTTGGCGATGTGCTGAACGATCTTCTCTTCAACAGCGCGTCGCAACGCAGCTCGCTGGGCGAACTGTTCCGGGGAATCGAAAAGGAGTTCTTTCAGAACGCCCTTTCGGGCGGCATCGGCGCTGTCTCGTCGCTCCTCACCGCACGGCTGATCGAGGCGGTAGGTGTCGATGGCGTCGCCGGAGAGATTGCGCAGACAGCGGTATCCGGCACGATCGGGCAAATTCTCACTAACTTGACGAGACTAGGACAACAAATTCCCGGCGCGGCTAATGGTGAGGTCTTCAAGCTCGGCACCGGGGTGGATTTTGCTCTAATCGGGAATGCGGTCGGATCGTATCTGGGCACTAAGCTTGCCGCGGAAATCATATCCTTCGACACTGTCGGGGGGCAGCTTGGCGCATCTATCGGCTCGTCGCTCGGCGTGTTGGCAGCGGGCAAGCTGCTTGGGGACGCGTTCGCGGTGCTGGGTATGTTCGGTGGCCCGCTGGGTGCGGCGATCGGCGCCTTCGTTGGCTTCATCGTGGGGGGGCTGATCGGCTCGTTGTTTGGCGGAACGCCTCGTTCCGGGGCCGATGTGGAATGGGATTCGGCGACAAGCCAGTTCGTGGTGGCGAATGCCTACTCCCGAAAGGGCGGTTCCAAGGATGCCGCGAAGGGGATGGCAAGCGCTGTTGCTGACACCTTTAATGGTGTCATTGCCGCGACGGGCGGCACGCTGCTCAACCCGGGCGCAGTGCAGTCCGGCAACTACGGGATGCGGAAATCCGATTTCGTGTATAGGCCTACGGCTACCCGCGACAAGGATGCCATTACGCAGCGTTTTTCCGGGGACGACGGCGCCAGCCGTCTGATCGGCTACGGGATCTATCAGGGACTAACCGATCCCGACTTCCAGATTGCTGGCGGCAGCAACCATGTGAAGCGCGCGCTGTATCGGACGTTTGAAATCGGCGCGGTCAATCCGCGAAACTTCGATCCTTCGGTCCTGCTCGGCAACATCGCTGCCGGCGAGGCGTATGAACGTTACCTCGCCGACCGCGATACCATCAACGCCATCGTCGCGGCAAAACCCGACAGCGTCTTCGCGGCGGAAGTCGCCGTCACCCTCGCGCGCGCATACGAGCTCGGCCTCCACAAACGGCACACAAGCGATTGGTTCGGTGGCTTCAACCACCTCCTGACGGAAGCCGCCACAACGGCCGCGACCGTCGGACTTGGTTTCCAGCTCAATCCGCTGACGGATCAGGTCAGCCGGGTCATCGCTGTAGGCCCATATCTGCTGGGTGATTCCATCGACGAGACCGGTCAGACCATGATCAAGGCCGACGACGGCAACAATCATATCACGCTCAGTCACAGCCCCAACAGCTTGGACAAGGATGGCGTAGAGTACGCGGTCGCAGGCGGAGCGGATCGCATCGTGGATGTGACCGGCTTGACCATCAATGGTAAAGCCACCGATGGCTCACCTGTCGCGGTAGACGTAGCGGCTACAATCGATGCCGGCGGCGGCGACGACGTCGTGCATGCCGGCGACCTCGGCAACAATGTGTTCGGCGGCGCCGGCAACGACACGCTCTACGGCGGCCGTCTCGACGACTGGCTGCTCGGCGGCGACGGCAACGACAGCCTCCACGCCGGCGCCCAGGCGGGCGGCCTCGGCGGCGACGGCAATTATCTGAACGGCGGCGCCGGCGACGACCAGTTGCACGGGCGCGAAGGCTCCGACTGGCTCGAGGGCGGGGAGGGGACGGACCGGCTGGTCGGCGGCGCGGGCGGGGACATCCTGGCGGGCGGCGCGGGCGCGGGCGACGACCTCGAGGGCGGCTCGGGCGACGACATCTACCTGTTCCGGCTCGGCGACGGCGCCGACGGGGCCGAGGACCAGGCCGACGCGGCGCCGGTCCGCGATCCCGCCAAGGCCGGCGACGCGATCAGCCAGCGGTTCGCGGGCATCGCGGCCGCCCTGATCATGCGCGACTGGCTGGCGCGTAGCGGCGGCGTCGCGCAGGGCAAGATCGCCGGCGGCGAGGATGCGATCCATTTCGGCCTCGGCGTCGAGCTTGGCGACGTCCAGCTCGCCAAGGGCGCGAACGGGCGCGACCTGATCGTGCGCCTGAGCCAGGTCGATCCGGAGACCGGCGCCGAGGCGCCGACCGGCGACGTGCTGACCATCGCCGACTGGTTCTCCGATCCGTTCAAGCG
>DASQDN010000214.1:0-5523 GCA_035634155.1 Bryobacteraceae bacterium
GGATGACGGATTTCGCCGAGCAGGTTAACTATCGGCGCGCCGTGGAAGGGGAACTCGAGCGCTCTGTCCGGGCGATTGCTGAAGTGGAACAGGCTCGTGTCCATATAACGTTTCCGAAAGACTCGGTTTTTCTGGAGTCCCGTACGCCGGGGAAGGCGAGCGTGCTGCTGAAGTTGCGGCGTGGGGCCAAATTGCCCGCGCAGAATCTGACCGGAATCGCTCATATGGTGGCCAGCGCCGTGGACGGCCTGACACCGGAAAGCGTCGCGATCATGGATATCCATGGCGCGTTGTTGAGCCGGCCAAAAAAGTCTCAAGACGCGCTGGATCTGTCCGATGAGGCAATCGAGTACCGCCACCGGGTGGAGCGCGACTTGCTAACGAAGATCAATTCCACTTTGGAACCCTTGCTCGGGGCCGAGAAGTTCCGGGCCGGCGTTTCGGTTGAGTGCGATTTCACCAGCGGCGAACAGAGTGAAGAAACCTACGATCCCGAAAAGTCGGTGATGACATCGTCACAGAAGACCGAGGAGCTTACTTCTGGGGCAGGTTCTACCGCGGGAGTTCCTGGCACGGCTTCTTCCCTGCCGAGACCGAGCGGTCGCACGACGGGTTCGGGCGGCGCGGGCGTATCCAGGCGAAGTGAAACCATCGCATTCCAGACCAGCAAGACCGTACGTCGGACTCGAATTCCTCAAGGCGCCGTTCAGCGCATCTCGGCCTCCGTACTCGTGGACCAGAGCGTCCGGTGGGAAGGAACCGGCGCGCAGCAAAAGCGAGTGCTGACCCCTCCGTCGGCCGAAACGGTAAACGCCATCAAAGTACTGGTGTCCGGGGTGCTGGGATTGCAACCCGACCGTGGTGATCAGCTTGTGGTCGAGACACTGCCGTTTGAATCCACTCTGCAAACGCCTCCTCCTGAGGCGCCTGCGCAACCCGCTTCCGGAGGAGGAATCAACCACCTGCCCTACGGAGTCCAGCCGTGGATGCTAGCGGCCGGGGCCGGTGGCGTTCTGGTGCTAGGGCTTGCGGTGTTCTTCCTGGTGAGGAAGCGGGCGAAGTCGAAGGCGCGGGCGAAAACCAACCTTGCAGTCGGCGCCGCGGCGGATGCCAAAGCTTTTCAGAGCAGCGCGGTCAAGGGATTACCGGGCGCGCGCGAGACTGCCGACCCGCCGGAACCAGGCCCGGAAGCCATCAAGATGGATCGCCTGGTCGGTTCGGTGCGCTCCTCGGTTGCTACTGACCCGGCCCTTGTCGCCGGAGTGCTCCGCAACTGGATGGAGGAGAGATAGTGCGTCGGGTTCCCGCAGTTGAGCTCCGAGGGTTGCAGAAAGCGGCAGCCCTGCTCGCCACACTTGGGGAGAATACCAGCGCCGAAATTCTGAAGCACCTGAACGAAGACGAAGTTCAGCGGGTTAGCCAGGCAGTAGCGCAGTTGCCGGAATTAGGCTCGGATGAAGCGAGCATCGTGCTCGAAGAATTCGAGCAGATGGTAATTGCCCAGCAATTCGTTGTGAAGGGTGGGATCGAGTACGCGCGCGAGATGCTGCACCATGCCTTCGGACCGGAGCTTGCCGGGCGGTTACTCGAGAAGGTTAAGACGTCAATCGCGACTGAGACCGCAAGCTTTGACGTGCTCCAGAAAGCCGACCCTCAGCAACTGGCTAAGTTCATCCACAACGAGCATCCGCAAACAGTGGCACTGGTTCTGTCGCATTTGAACTCGTCGCAGGCCGCCGCGCTCTTGAGTTCTCTGCCCCGGGATCTCCGAACGGACGTCGCGGTGCGGATGGCTAACCTGGACCAGATCTCGCCCGAAATTATTGAAAAGATCGCGACCGTGATCGAAGAGAAGATGAAGGCGATCGGGGAGTTCAAAGGCGAGTCTTATGGCGGCGTGCGCGCGGTGGCCGAGATGATCAATCGCCTGGACATCGGGGAGAGCCGCGAGATCCTGAACGGCATCGAGGAGCATGACGGCAAACTATTCGAGACGATCCGGCACCTGATGTTTGTGTTCGAAGACCTGATGGAGCTCGATTTGAGGGATCTGAAGGAACTGGTGCAACGCGTCGACCGAAAGCTGCTGACCATTGCGTTGAAAGGCACAAGCGATCAACTGAAGGCGCGGCTGATGAGCGTGATGTCGCAACGGAGCGCCGACATGCTGCGTGAGGACATCGAGGCGATCGGCGCGGTGAAGATTCGAGAGGTGGAAGCCGCGCAGCAGAGCATCATCGCCATCATCCGCGAGATGGAAAAAGAAGGCGTGATCACCCTCCAGCAGAGCCAGTATGTCGTGTAGAATCGTGTCCGACGCGAGCGCTCAAGTACGCCCCTTGCAGTTCCGCAAGCTGAGCTCCGGTTCGGGCGATCAGGGGCACGCTTCGATGCCGGCAACTCCCGCCGGCGCCGCAAAGTCTGCCGATTCCGCGGCTCTGCAGAACCGAATCGCGGAACTTGAGCGAAGCTTGGAAGCGCAGGTGCGACAGGCGCGGGAGCGAGGTTTCCAGGACGGAATGCAGGCCGGGCGCGACACCGCGTCGGCTGAGGTTAAGCCGGTGATGGATCGTCTTCTGCAAACCATTTCGGATCTTGTCGGGATGCGTGCCCGAATCCGCAAAGAGACCGAAGGCGACCTGGTGACGCTGACAATCGCGATCGCACGCCGCGTGCTTCGCCGTGAGTTGTCGGTGGATCCCGAGGCCATTCACGGCGTGGTGAAAGCGGCACTGTCGAAGATGCAGTTGAAGGAAATCAACGTGATTCGCACTAACCCGGAACACACGGCGGCGGTGCGCGCCTACTTGGAACGCGCTGGACTCGGCTCAGGAATCGAGATCGTTGCGGACGGGACGCTGCCAGTGGGTGGAGTATTGCTGGAGACCAAACGCGGCAATCTCGACGCCTCGGTGGATACGCAGTTGAAGGAGATCGAGCGTGGATTTGCAGACCGCCTCGGACGTTAGCCGTTGGTGTGCAGGGATGAATCTAAAGCCATATCTCGACTGGGTGGAAGCGGCCGAGCCGGTGCAGTGGACGGGCGAAGTGACCGACGTGGTCGGCATGCTGATCGAATCCCGCGGACCAGCGGTCGCGCTAGGGGACTTCTGTGAGATTTACACGGATTCGGGGCGTTCCATTCGCGCGCAGGTGGCAGGATTTCGAGATGGCCGGGTGTTGTCGATTCCGCTGGAAGAAACGGACGGCCTGAAGCTCGGGGCAACCGTGATTGCGCGGGCCGAGGACAGTCGCGTCGGAGTTGGGCCCGATCTGCTGGGCCGCGTGCTCGACGGATTTGGTCGGCCCATGGACGACGGGCCGCGTCTTGAACCGGTGGGTGCTTACGATCTATATACATCGCCGCCGAATCCGCTTACGCGCGAGGCGATAGCGGAGCCGCTGGTTACGGGCATACGCGTGATCGACAGCATGCTCCCGTGCGGCCAGGGCCAGCGTGTGGGATTGTTCGGAGGGAGCGGCGTCGGAAAGAGCACGCTGCTAGGCGCGATGTCGCGACAGAACTCGGCCGACGTCACGGTGATCGCGCTCATCGGCGAGCGCAATCGCGAGGTTCGCGCGTTTATCGACAAGGAACTCGGGGAAGAAGGACGGAAGCGTTCGGTCGTAGTGGCCGCGACGTCGGACCGACCGGCGCCTTTGCGGGTACGCGCTTGTTTCGTGGCGCTGGCGATCGCGGAGTACTTTCGCGATCAAGGCAAGAAGGTGCTGCTGGTCATGGATTCGGTGACGCGTCTGGCGATGGCGCAGCGCGAGATCGGACTGGCGGCCGGTGAACCTCCGAGTCAAAAGGGCTATACGCCCTCCGTGTTTCAGTTGCTGCCAAAGATCTTCGAGCGCGCTGGGAACTTCGCCGGCGGGTCGATCACGGGATTCTTTACCGTCCTGGTGGAAGGCGACGATTTCAATGAGCCGATCTGCGATGCGGTACGCGGCATTCTGGACGGCCACATCGTGCTTTCGCGCGAACTCGGCACGGCCGGGCACTATCCCGCTATCGATGTACTGCAGTCGGTGAGCCGCGTCATCAACGATGTTGCTACCAGGGATCACATCAAGGCGGCGCAGAAGATCCGCGAGGCTCTGGCGACCTATCAGCGCAGCGCCGATCTGATTCAACTGGGCGCGTATGCTGCCGGCGCCAACCCCAAACTCGACGCCAGCATTCGCTGCCGCGACGAACTGATCTCGTTCTTGAAGCAGGATTCTCACGAGCGCGCGCCGCTGGATAGCACGCTGGACCGTATGCTCGCGATCGCATCGAAATTATGAAACGTCACTCCTTTCCTTTAGGCCGTGTACTTGACTGGAAGACCGTGATTGCCCAGCAGGAGCAGACATCGCTTGAAGCCTTGGAGCGCAAGCGGAACGATATTCAATCGTCTTTGCTTTCTTTGGACTCGGCCATCACCGGGCTTTCCCGCGCTTCGCAAGATGCGGTGAGCGGTCACGAGTTGGCGTCCACGGCGCGCGCGCGTGCGGCGGTGCAGCGACAGAAAGCCTTGACTGAGCGGGATCATGCCTCCTGCCAGGAGCAGATCGCCTTGCAGCAGGAACGTTTCCGAACTGCCGAAACCGAGCGACGGCTGCTCGACAAGTTGCACCAACGGTCAAGATCCCAATGGTTCGCGAACATGACGCGTGAGACGGACGCGCAGGCCTCGGAACTCTACCTCGGTGTTTGGAATCGGCGCTAAAAAGCCTCAAGCGCAGCCTTCGGCGACCGAAGAGTTTGTTAGACGGAGGTTGGCAAACAAGCAGTGAACGTACTCATAGTCGACGATTCAGCCGCAATTCGAAAGATTTTACAGCGTGTTCTCGGTCAGGCCAAAGTCCCGATCTCAGAAGTGTTTGAGGCGGGCGATGGAGTTGAGGCTTTGGCAGCGATGCGCGCGCACACCATCGGGTTGGTGTTGTCGGACATCAACATGCCCAACATGGACGGACTACAGTTCTTGAGCCAGGTGCGGGCAGTGGAGGCTTGGAAGAGCATTCCCGTTGTGATGATCACCACGGAAGGGAGTCACGCCAAGGTGCTGGAGGCGGTCCAGCTCGGCGCATCAGGTTACGTGCGTAAGCCTTTCACACCCGATCAGATCAAGGAGAAGTTGGCGGGCCTGATCTAGGCGCGCCAGAAGGAACCGAAGAAGATGACAACCCTGACCAATGGAATTGCGCACGAGGAGTTAGTCAGTTTGGTCCGGCATGCTACCGAGAACGTTTTCGAGACGATGCTCGGGCAACGCATCGTGTCGCGCGACGCGTATTTGGACAATCTTTTCTCACCCGCCTCAAGCGGCGTGGTGTCTTTCATCGGCTTGGCCGGGACCTGGATGGGAACGGGAAGCATCGCCTGCAGCGCGCCGTGTGCGTGCCGGATCGCCTCGCAGCTGATGATGGCTGACTATGCGGCCGTGGATGATGACGTATTGGACGCAGTCGCGGAAGTGACGAACATGATCCTCGGCAACGTCAAGACCTCCTTGGAAGAGCGACTCGGAC
>DASQDN010000215.1:0-8256 GCA_035634155.1 Bryobacteraceae bacterium
TACCGAAGGCCGGGTCTGCTACCGCCGCCCGAACCGCCACGCTAGTAACCTTACCCCCATATGTTGTGGTCTGTCAAGGAAAATAACCATATGCAGTACATGGGGTTACGAATGTATGACGCGAAGGCGTAGTACTCGCGGGCAAGGTTTTCGGGGGAGTGTTCCGAGTATACACGGCCCTAGCGAGCGCCAGGATGCTGGTACAACCGTACGAAGGCGCCTCGCGAGTTGCCATACACCAGCCGCATCCGAGTATCCAGCTCCTCGATAATGCCCTTATAAATCTCCGCGTTCTTACTAGGAGGCTGGTCGCCGAGAATCACGACATAATCAATCCGCACTGGCGGCGCATCCAGAAGCTCGCGGAGGGAAGCGGCGCCAGTATCTGATCCCTCCAGGTCCCAAAGCTGGTCGGCCTTTTCGACGGCCGGTCGCAACCCCACGGGAAAGATCCGCGCCAGAGCCTGATAGTCGCTCAGCACCACTAGATTGCGTCGGACCCCAGCCAGTGAATCGACATGGAACAACGGCTCCAGCGCAGCTAGGTCGTATCCATACCGCAGGCGAGCGGCATCGGTTGGGAAGCGCAGGCGCACCACCGTCGAGCCTTCAGGAATGCGCTCCAGCGCGCCCAGATATGCGCTGACGGCTGGACTCACGCTGCGGACGTTCACGCGCCAGGTGTGCAGCAGGGTGGCCATCAGGAACACAGCGACGTAAATTGCGATCGGCACGCGCAGCGGCTGAAGTCGAGCCACGGTCGCCGCCGTTGTGCAGCCGAGCAGAAATACCGCCCACGCGAACCGCAACTTAATTTCATCCCCACCGAATCCCGAGTTCGGCATCAGCAGATAAAGGGCGAAGCTGAGAGCGGCCGTGACGAACACAGGCGCTCGCTCGGATAGCCACTCACGCCGCCGCATCCCAAGGAGGCCCAGCGCCATGTACGCGAGCATGGCCGGCATCAATAGAGTCTGCTCCCCGGTGCGACCTCGCGTGGAGGCGAACGTGTGCATCGGGAAACTTCGCCACGCCCAGTCGAGCCCCGGGTCGTAGTCGGCCGTCTGGCCGGACGCTCGAATGAAGAGCAGCAGCAGAAGCAGGGAGGGCGCAAACGCAGCTGTCGTCCACACCAGCGGCCGCAGCGTGACCGGGCGCGTCATGGCAAAGCACCCCCACACGGCAACGAAGCCCATCGCCAGCAGCGCCAGGCCGACTGCCAGTACATGCGTGAAGAACAGCAGCAGCAATCCCAGCGCGAGGATCACAGCCTTACGCGGATCCAGCGCCCGCCAGTGCCGGATGTAATAACCGAGCACGAACGGCAGAATCGCCATCCCTAAATAGAAGTTGTAGAACCCGATCCAGAGAAACCAGCTACACAACAGGAAGTTCGTAACGGGTGACCACGGACTCACCCGCGGATCCAGCGACCGCCGGAGGTAACTCAACCCGAAGAATCCAAGCACCACGCACAAGCTGGCAAACGCATGCTCGGCGTCGCGAGGCCCGAACAACAGCGCGGCCACGTTCATGACGACGACGGTGCTCCAGTTGGTCACCAGCTTGGATTGGAACTCGTACACGGAGGCGTAGGGCGACGAAGCCCCGCCGAAAAGCAGCTCTTTTGCTACGTGAGCTGTATAAAGGTGGGAGGGCCCGTCCTGCGTCACATATCCCAGGGAGAGCCATGGCAGCACAGCCTGAAATGCCAGCAGCCCAAAAGCAAGGATGGTGGGAAGATGACGCCAGACACGGCCGAGCTTCGTCATCGATAGGCGGGGATGCCGGTGACCCTCTCGCCGATCACCAGCGTATGGATATGGTCGGTGCCCTCATACGTCTTTACCGTTTCCAAATTGCACATGTGGCGCATGACCGCGTACTCGTCGGTGATGCCGTTGGCGCCCAGCAGGTCTCGACTCAGCCGCGCGCATTCGAGCGCCATCTCCACGTTGTTGCGCTTCAGCATCGAGACGTGGGCCGGCTCCAGCTTTCCCGCGTCCTTCAGTCGCCCGGCATGCAGCGCCAGCAGTTGCGCTTTGGTGATCTCGGTGATCATCCACGCCAGCTTCTCCTGCACAAGCTGATGACCGGCGATCGGCCGATCGTCGAACTGCTTGCGCAGGATCGTATATTGCCGAGCCGTCTCGTAGCAATCCATCGCCGCGCCGATCACGCCCCAGCCGATGCCGTGGCGAGCCTGGGTCAAGCACGCGAGCGCCGCCTTCAGCCCCTTGGCGCCGGGCAGGGCATTGGCTTCCGGAATCCGGCAATCGGAGAATGAGAGGCTCGATGTCACCGAGGCGCGCATGGAAAGCTTGCCGTGGATGTCGGACGTCGAATAACCGCGAGTGCCCTTTTCAACCAGGAAACCCTGAAAGCCCGCATCGGTGCGCGCCCACACCACCGCCACATCGGCGACCGAGCCGTTCGTGATCCACGTCTTTTCGCCGTTCAAAACCCAATTGCCCCCATCGCGGCGAGCCGTTGTCAGCATACCCGCGGGATTCGATCCGAAGCCCGGCTCGGTGAGTCCGAAACAACCGATCGCCTCGGCCGATTGCAAGCGCGGCAGCCAGCGCTGCTTCTGCTCCTCTGAGCCATAGGTGTGGATCGGATACATCACCAGCGCTCCTTGCACGCTGACGAAGCTGCGAAGGCCTGAATCGCCGCGTTCGATCTCCTGCATCACGAGCCCGTACTCCACGTTGCTCATGCCGGCGCAGTTGTAGCCTTCCAGGTTTGCGCCTAGAAAGCCCAACGCGCCGAGTTCGGGGATCAGTTCGGATGGAAACCGGCCTTCGCGATAACAATCGCGGATGACGGGCAGCACTCGTTCATCCACAAAGCGCCGCGCCGTCTGCCGGACTAACAACTCCTGTTCGTTCAGAAGCGAATCGAACAGCATGTAGTCGACGCCGCGAAAGGCCATACTGCTTTGATTATCGGCGGACTTCGAAATCGGCGCGACAACCGCGATCTACCCAGATGCCGCGGCGATCGTAGCCCCACGTCGAACCCTGGCGGCAGGGCACGTTGCCGTGCTGTTCAACCAGCGCGACGCCGTTCCGAGTATCGGCATCGCAATAGACGCGCCGGCCGTCATTGGACGCGCACGTCACGATATTGCGGTCGTTATTTCGATCGTTGTTGCGGCCGAAGCGTCCACGCCGGTCGTCATCGCGCTCAAAGCGGTCGTCATTGCGCCGGCCGGGGAACCGATTGTCCCGGTCTCTCCCAAAGCCCGGCCCGGAGTTGTAATCCGAACCGCCGCGCCATAGCAGATCGAACGTGTAGCCCTCGCTGCCGCCCTTGGAATCGTCGATGCGCACTACCGCAGTGCCGCGCGACGACATGGGATCGCGAATCAGCCGGACGTCTCCGCGACCATCGATTCCCTTGAACCGGAAGTCGACAGGATTGCGCGGCACCGGCCCGGTGCATTCGAACCGCACCCAACTCGATGGCTGGCCAGAGAGCGTGCGAATGCGACCCATGTCGCCATTTACTTCCACTTCGGCGGTTACGTCTACGCGCACCTCAATCGTGCACTTGCCTTCATCGCCCTGACTGCCTCTTATGGTCGCGCGCCGAGTGTCTACCTGCGCCTGCGCCATTCCCGCGCACAGCGCAAGTCCTAGAATGATGCTGGTGTTCCGTGACATACAACCTCCTCCAAGCCGCTTCAGACGTGCGCGAAGCGGGTGTGCGGTACATCGCCTATAGAATCCGGAGATCCCGACCCTTCATTTCCTTCGGCTGCTCCACGCCGAGCACACCGAGGATCGTCGGCGAAATATCCTGCAGGGCGCCGTTCTGCCGAAGGCGCGTCCGCTCTTCACCCACGCAAATAAAAGGCACGGGATTGGTGGTGTGATACGTGTGCGGACCGCGTGTCTTGGGGTCCACCATCATCTCGGCGTTTCCATGGTCCGCGGTGATGATCCAGGATCCACCGTTCTGCCGCAGCGAATCGTAGATACGACCGAGGCAGAAATCAACCGTCTCCACCGCCTTCACGGTCGGGTCCATCTGCCCGGAATGGCCGACCATGTCGGCATTGGCGAAGTTCATCACAATGACGTCGAACGAGCCTTGTTCAATGGCGTTCGTCACTACTTCAGCCACGCCGGTCGCGCTCATCTCGGGCTTCAAATCATAGGTAGCGACCTTGGGTGACGCCACCATCTGGCGCTCCTCGCCCGCAAACGGCTTCTCGGCGCCGCCGTTGAAGAAATACGTCACGTGCGCGTACTTTTCCGTTTCGGCCACCCGAAGGTTCTTGTAATTGAGCTGCGCCATCACGTTGGCCAGGATGTTGTTGGGATGCTCCGGCGGAAGCACGTACGGCAGATTGAAGCTCTTGTCGTACTGCGTCAGCATGACGTAGAACAGGTCTTTCGGCACCAGCGAGCGCGATGGCTGTTCCAGGCTCTTATCCATCAACGCCATCGTGATCTCGCGAGCGCGGTCCGCACGATAGTTGAAGTTGATACAAACGTCGCCTTCCCGGATCAGGCCTACCGGCTCGTTGCGATCATCCACGACAACGATCGGCTCAATGAACTCATCGGTGGTCCCACGCTCATACGATCCGCGGATCGCGGCGATCGGATCCGTCGTCTTCTCGCCTTGCCCGAGTACCATCGCGTTGAAGGCGCGCTCCACGCGTTCCCAACGCTTGTCCCGATCCATCGCGTAGTAGCGGCCCACCACCGACGCGATCCTGCCTACGCCGAGTTCCGCCATCTTCCGCTGCAGCTCTTCCACGTACCCTACGCCGCTATTCGGCGACGTGTCGCGGCCATCCATGAAGCAGTGGACGAACACTTCGCGGACACCCTGCTCCTTGGCCATCCGGAGCAGCGCATACAGATGCGTGTTGTGCGAGTGGACTCCGCCATCGGACAGCAATCCGAAGATATGAAGATGGCTGCTGCCGGCCCGTTTCATGGCTTCCATCAACAACGGCTGCGAGTAGAACTCGCCGGTGGAGATCATCATGTCCAGCCGCGTGACATCCATATACACCACACGCCCGGCGCCGATATTCAGATGCCCCACTTCGCTGTTGCCCATCTGCCCCTCAGGCAGTCCGACGTAAGGACCTGAGGTGTGGACTAGCGTATTGGGATACTCCCGCAGCAGCCGGTCATACACCGGCTTATTCGCGGCGGCAATCGCATTGCCCTCAACGGCCGGTGAAAATCCCCAGCCGTCGAGAATCGTCAAAACGAGAGGGCGCTTTCCCATTACTGCTTGAATGCCTTTCTGCCGGCGTACTTCGCGCTAGCGCCGAGCTCTTCTTCGATCCGCAGCAACTGGTTGTACTTGGCGATACGATCGGTACGGCTCGCCGAACCCGTCTTGATCTGGCCCGCATTCGTCGCCACGGCCAAATCGGCGATGAACGAGTCTTCCGTTTCACCCGAACGGTGCGAAGCGATGCAGGTGTATCCCGCGCGCGTCGCCGTAGCCATTGCGTCCAGCGTTTCGGTCAAGCTTCCGATTTGGTTTACCTTCACCAGAATGGAATTTGCTACGCCGCGATCGATGCCCATCTGCAGGCGCTCCGTGTTGGTGACGAACAGATCGTCTCCCACCAACTGACACTTGCTACCGATCGCTTCGGTCAGCGCCTTCCAACCTTCCCAATCGTCTTCGGCCATGCCGTCTTCGATCGACACGATGGGATACTTGTTCACCCAATCGGACCAGAACTGAACCATCTGTTCGGAAGTGCGCTCGCTCTTATCCGACTTCTTGAACACGTACTTCTTCTTGCTCTTGTCATAGAACTCGCTTGAGGCCGGATCGAGGGTGATGCCGATCTGCTCGCCGGGCTTGTAGCCGGCCAGCGTGATTGCTTCCATCACCACTTCGAGAGCTTCTTCGTTCGACTTCAGGTTGGGAGCAAAGCCACCTTCATCGCCAACCGCGGTCGAGTAGCCGCGCTTCTTCAGCACGCCCTTCAACGTGTGAAACACTTCCGCGCCCATGCGGAGCGCTTCGCTGAACCGCTCGGCGCCGTACGGAGCAATCATGAACTCCTGAGCGTCCACCGAGTTGTCGGCATGCGCGCCGCCGTTGACGATATTCATCATCGGGACGGGCAGCAGGGTGGCCTGCACGCCGCCCAGGTAACGATAAAGAGGAGTCTGCTGCGAGGAAGCTTCGGCGCGAGCCACGGCCATCGATACCGCAAGAATCGCGTTGGCTCCGAGCCGGCCTTTGTTCGGCGTGCCGTCGATCTCAATCATCTTGCGATCGATAGCGCCTTGCTCAACGGCATCCATGCCTTGGAGCGCGGGGCCGAGTTCGGACGTGATGTGCTCGGCGGCTTTGCGGGTACCTTTGCCCAGGTACCGGCCTTTGTCGCCATCGCGCAGTTCGACTGCTTCGTGCTCGCCCGTGGATGCGCCGGAGGGGACAGCGGCGCGCCCCATGCTTCCATCGGCCAGGAAGACATCGGCCTCGACCGTAGGGTTCCCGCGCGAGTCGAGGATCTCTCTACCAATTACCTTTACGATTTCCATTGGTGGTTTCGTCCCTTTTTGGGTTGGATTGAGGTGAAACCACAGTGTCGCACACGGATGTTCGCGTTTTGCGACCTTCCGGGCAAGCCGCGTCCCTCGCCGGCGGCTGCGTACGAAACATAACCTTCCAAAAGAATGTCCATCCGACGGGTAGCCTTATGAAACGTTTGTGGTCTAACTACAACCTGAGCATCGTACTGGCTTTGTTATTCCTGGTCTGCTGGGTGATTCAGACCTGGACGGGCTGGATGCACTTCCAAGCCGAGCAGATGGAGCACGGCCAGACTCCCGAGCTGTTCGGAAATTCCGGCTATGTGTGGCAATGGGCGGCTGCGACGTTTGAGAATTGGCAGTCGGAATTCCTGCAGCTTTTGAGCTTCGTCGTGCTGACCTCTTTTCTCATTCATCGCGGTAGCCATGAGTCGAAAGACAGCGATGAAGAGATGCAGGCGACACTCGCGCGAATTGAGCAGCGCCTTGCGTCGATCGAGTCGCAGAAACGCCCGCCAGTCTCACATTAGCGTGCGTACCGATGTGGAGCCCGCTAGAATGCGGTCGCATCCTCAACGGCAGGCACGTCGGACGCTATTCAAGACCGGCCGAACGCAGGGCTCATCATGACGGACGATGCGGCGCGCCCGACATCCGCACGCGCAACATCGACAGTATCGCTCGGGACGGAGTTGCCCCACATAGTGCACTGGAAACTGATCGTCGATGGCGTGATCACGCGATCTTGCTATTCAACGTGAAGACTGACCCGGGGAGCGACAGGACGGTACGCACGACGCCTCGCCGAGTGGGAGCGGGACATGGAAGCCGAGGCCAAAGCCTTGGCGGCGAAACTGCAGTGAAGTCGCTACTTCTTAGTTACTTCGTCAACCCAAGACTGAGGCCAGGGAATCGGGCCCGTTGTGAATCGCTTCTGCAAGGTGGTGAGCAGTGTGGCGTTGCCCTTCGCCAAATACTCATACGCTTTGTCCCATTCCTGGCCCTGCTTCCATCCGGTCTGTACAAGGCGGACGAGCGTTGCCGATTCGCCGCGCGCCACGAATTGAAAAATCGCCGTGGTCCGTTCAGACCGCACGGTCGGGAACTGCTCGGGCGCCATGGCTGTGACGATCAGTTCCTGCTCCGGGGTGAAGTCCACGATATGGCCGCCCCCAGTCCGACCGCCTGGGTAACGAGCCGTGAACTCACCTCCGCGACGAAGGTCGACCACCGCGCCCGGAGTCAGCCAGGTGGAGAGTTCAGTACTATCGGAGAACGCCTTCCAGACCGCCGTACGACTCGCGGGCACGACAACTTCAAAGATGAGAGCTTTAGCCGGCGCGTCCACGCGTGTGACAGTGACCGGTAAATCGGCGGCGCAGGCGGCTAGGCAAAATAGCGAAAAGACGAAGGTCGGTCTCATGATTCTTTGTTGACCATTCAAGTAAACACCGATATGCTACTAGAGTCAAGCAAAAACGCATGCCTCGCCAAAAATCCGTCACCCGCGACCGGCTGATCGAAGCTGCGCGCTTCCTATTCTGGGAGCGAGGGTTCGCTGGCTCCAGCATGGCCGACCTGTTGGCCCGAGCAGAAGTGAATTCCGGCAGCTTTTATCATTTCTTCGAGAGCAAGGAAGCACTGCTGCGCGCCGTGCTGGAAACCTACCGCGAGGGCCTTCGGCCCGCAATCATCAATCCCGCCTTCGCCCTCACATCCGATCCGG
>DASQDN010000216.1:0-1859 GCA_035634155.1 Bryobacteraceae bacterium
TGGGTCCGATCTCGATGGCCCCAGACGAGTCGCAGTCCACGCGATCGGCGCCAGTGAAGCGGAGACGAACGCGGGAGGGATCGGCGCCCGGCGCGAGCACCAGATCGTATTCGATCTTCTCGCCGCGGCTGTACAGCATCACGTCGATGCCGGGGTACGCGCCTCGCCAGACAAGGCGGTCGAACATCGGAGCGCCTTTCACCCACTTTGCCGGGTCTTTTCCGATGTAATACGATATCGAATCCACGGCCTCGCCCGCGGGACGCCATCGCGCGGGGCGTGCGCCCCCGAAGTCCATGCGGATTGCAGGTCCCGCGGCGGGCGAGAACACCACGTCTTTCGCGGTGACGAACACCTGATGCGTGCGCGTGCGTGCGGCGTATTGAACCTGCGAGTCGGTTTGCCCCCGATTCTCCTCGAAGCGAACGCTTCCGAAGGCAAGGGGCTGCTCGACGGCCTGCAGCATCGTCGAGGAAAGAGCCGCCATGAGAACGGCGAAGAAAAGGCGCGTCATTGGTTTCTCGAATCGGTTATCGAACTGTCACTGAAATCGTCTGGTTTGTCCCAGCATCGAAGCCGGAGGCAGTTATAAAGCTGACCACGGCCTCGCCGCGGCCAGTGAGTTGGAGAACGGCGCTCTTACGACTTTCTCCGGGCTGAATTTCGACAGGAGTTGCTGGAACGCGGACCACCTGCGGGTTTGAAGATTGAAGTTGGATGCGCAGCGGGCCTCCGAGTGAGTTGCCCAATGGAAGCTCACTTAAGTTGACGCCGGTCACCAGGGACACAGTCATCGATCCGTTTCCAAGCGCTGCCACTACGGGCCCGGATTGATTGAACCGGATGACGGGTTTCTGAATGCTCAGGTATTCGTCAAGAGTGACAAAGTCAGGCGCGCTGACGCGGATGTTCGCGCTGGATTGTTGCGGGGAGGTTGCTTGCAGGAAGATGGACCGTTCCTCGCTGGGACCCACGGTGACCGTGAGAATGCTCAACGACGGCGCCGCCGAACCTGAGGCCGCAGTACCGAACAGCACGGAAGAGGCCGGCGCGCTAAAGGTGATCGGCACTGCCTGCTTGCGCGGATTGCGAATCGTCAACCGCGATACAAGGAATGCCGCTGGAGATTCCGAGCGTGTCAATTGGAAGCGAAACGGCAGCACGGTCACAGGTATTGGGGCAATCTTGTTATCGATACCGGCCGGGGCTTCTACACGCAACTCGGCGCTGCCGGGACGTAGCGCTCGCAACCGGACCTGCATGGATCGGTCGAGCCGGACTTGCGGCTGCGCAACTTCGACAACGCTGGGGTCGCTTGACGTGACCGTGAGAAAAACGTCAATTCCTGGTTTCATCGCCCCCGAGAAGGATTGCGACACCGCCGTCGCCAGGGGCGAGTCAACGGGTCCATAGACGAGATCAAGGCGATTGAAGTCGTTCTCCGGTTGGAGTTCCAGGACACTGTCACTGTAGCGCTGCAATTCCGCCGGAGCGATCCGAACTTCGGCTTCCGTGGTGGCGTATCCAGGCGATGCGAGCCGAATGCGAACGCGATCCCCTGGCGTAGCACCGGGTCCTGCTTGAAGAACCATTGGAACCCGCATGGGTACAACCAACGAATCGCGGCTTGTTAGTCCTCCGTCGCTCGATAAAACGATTTTGCTCGGGTCCAGTGTCGTGACAGTTACCTCCTCGGGAACCGTGGAAGAGGAGTTCGTTAATTTCGGAGTCACTTGTACTGGAGTCTGCATATCGCGGCTTAGCAATGGAATCCCGTTCGCAAAGGCCAACTCCCGTTCGAACACTCGCACACGAAGGGACGACTCGGGAGAAAGGACGAAGCCCTCCGGCTGTCCTAC
>DASQDN010000217.1:0-3109 GCA_035634155.1 Bryobacteraceae bacterium
ACCCGCACTGATGGTTCGGGCGCAAGTGCCGCATTATCTGTTTTTAATGGCAAAAGAAGGCAAACGACGGTGTACGGCTGAGGATCCCGGCGATGCGGGCAAGTTGCGGCGAGCCCGGCAAGACCCGCCGCGTTGTGAGCCACTGATCTTAGTTGGTCGCGAAGCAGTAGAAGCGGCCGGCTCCGCCCGTCGCAACCAGATTCTCTTGACTACAGCCCTTTGAACCATGGGCCGAATTCCACGACGTGGGATTCTGTCCGCCGCCCTGCCGATCATGGTGTCCAACCTGCGCCGAGCCGTCAGCGGTGCTGCTGGTCCAGTTCTTGCAAGTGTGGTCGGCCGAGTCTGCAAACGCTGTGCCGTCCAGGTTCGAGCCCGTCAGGATGTCATGTTGATTCGGCGTGTCGCCACGGCCGTTTACAACTTCACCCTTCTCGGTGATGGATGTGTCTTTCTTGAGGTTGTTGGCATCCGAGTGCAGATCGGCAACACTCTTGGCCACCATCACGCCCTTGGCGTTATACCAAGGGCCTGAGCCGATGCGGTCCTTGGCATTGACGGCGGGCTTCCCATCCGCCGCACTCGCACTGAGATACGCGCGCCATGTGCGATTGCCTGCTCCTGCAGCTTTCGCGAGCTGCTGGCAATGCTGATCAGCCCCGGCAAGGCCGCCGAGCGCTGCTCCGTTTCCGGATCCGACGCTGGTGATGAAGTACGTCATCTTCTCCGGCGCGTTCTGAGCCACCGACGGCAATGCGGCTAGCAGCGCAATTGCGGACGCATAAGCAAATACGTTCCTGTTCATGGTAGTGATACTCCTCGTCTGACCATGATAGTCGCGCCGGCTCGGGAAATCACTTTTCTCTTGACGTCGTGCAACTCAGTGCTCGATTTCTGGCAGGCCGCGGGGCCGCGTTGCTACTGCCCATCGCATCGGTGCTAAAACCTGCCGGCGGGCCGACGCTGATTGTGGCTACTTCATCCACAACCAGGTGGTAGGCACGCGCCTGGCTCAAGTGGAGGCTTGGTGGACCTCGGTCGAAACGCTGCTGGCCGCGCTGGCCGGCTTGGCAGTGGCGCAGATTCGCAAGGAGCGTGAACTCGCGTGCACTCGCCTTCGGACGCGCTCGCGCCATCGGTTCCAATGGCAACGCGGTCGCAATTGGAAGGCCGCGTTCGAGAAATTTTTAATCCTGCACTGAACAGAGGAACGGTGACTACCATGATGAAACTCGCAGCGACAGTGTGTACCTCCTTCGGTAGCGACCGGGAAGACGTAGGCTGCCGATTCACGCGAGAGCGGGAGTTGGGAACTGCAATCAGTTGAGCCTGGCACGTATGCGCTTAGCGTCCGAAGGGCCGGCTTTGCTCCACATCAGCATCAAATCGTGTTCCGGAGAACAGTCCATTGCGAGTCGACGTGCGGCTGGCAGTTGGGACGATTGAAGAGACGATCAATCTCGAGGGCTCAGGCACACCGCAAGTGCAGGCCAGTCGCGGCCTGCCAAGGCGGCTCCGGATCGGCGGCAACACTCAGGCAGCCAAGGTGCGAAGGATGGTGCGGCCAGCGTATCCACAGCACATGAAGGATGCGGGCATTACCGGCACCGTCATCATGTAGGCCATCATCGGAGTTGAAGGCGATCTAATCAATCTGGAAGGGATTTCGCCTGACGTGCACCCGGACCTTACTGACGCTGCCGTGACAGCGGTGAAGCAGTGGAAGTATGAGCCGACTCTTCTCAAGGGAGAACCCATCGAAATCGTCACGCGGGTGAATGTCAACTACACCTTGTCCCCGCAGTGAAACCGGCGGCGCTGTGCGATGCTAATGGTTTGATAACGCCTTCCAAATTTGCAGAGCATAGCGCCTACGAGTTGTTGCAGGAGGCGGCCCGCGGCCGAATCGGTTTCGACCACCGCCTCCTGCACGCCTTGCTGGACGATCCCGCCAAGAACCTATCGGATCTCATCCGCTTCAGCCTTGAAGATCACGAGGATAAACCTCTTCACCTGGACGAAGATCTCCTGGATATCTTCCGGTATCTGCGGACACCGGAAGCGCTGCCCTTCTTCGTGGAATACATTCGTCGCGATCCGGGAACTCTGCCGGACTCGTTGGTAGAGGCGCTGTACCCGATTCGCCATCAAGCCCTGGAGCCGTTGATTGAGCTGTACAACGCACTGGAAGAGGACGAGGCCGGTGAAGTCGCGTTCCTGCTCGCGTCGTTCAGGGTTTACGATCCTCGCGTCCTGCAAATCCTATTGGACCGGCTGGAATATGACGCGGGTGATGGGGCTCTCTGCCTCGGTTTGTACGGCGACATCGCCGCGAAGCCTGCGCTTGAGAATCTGATCGCAACCCTGGACAACACGGAAGACGCGCACCTGCGGCAAGACATCGTCGACGCCATCCAGCAACTCGGACGCGAGGTGGATGAAGAGGTCTTCGTTAAGTACGACATTTGGTCCGATTATCCGGAGAAAGTCGGGCCTCAAATGGATGCCCTGTTGGAGTCCGAGCGCGCTTCACTACTGGATGCTCCCGATGCCGAGTACCGGGCAGCAGCGGCGGCGAGTTGGGTCAATCGCGATCTGGATGAGAAGACGCAGCGCAAGCTGGTAGAGCGCGCGACTCAGGATCCGGACACTTCCGTGCGCGCCAAGGCATGGCACGCGCTTGGATCGGCGATCGATGAGCCCAGGATCAAGGACAACCTTCTCGATAAGTTGAAAGACGAGTCTGCGCCTGACGAGGAGCGCTGCGGGGCGCTGCTCGGCCTGGCGCGCGACTCGGGCAACGAGCCTGTCCGGCGCTACGCGATTCAGTTCTACGAGAATCCCAAGACACGCGTGCAAGCGATGGAAGCGATGCGCAACTCCTTCGATCGCACGTTCGCCGAGTACTTCCCCAAACACCTGGACGACGCCGACCCGGAAGTGAAGCGCGAGGCGATTTACGGTGTGGGATACCTGGGAATCACGGATCGTGCCGATGAGTTGAAGCGTTTCTTCGATGATGACGAGTACCGGTCCGACGCGTTATTTGCGTTTGCGCTTTCGACCCGTGCCGAAATTTCCAGAGGCCGCATTCGCGCGCTCTTCCGCA
>DASQDN010000218.1:0-4060 GCA_035634155.1 Bryobacteraceae bacterium
CGAAGTTCGCGCAGAAGAGCAGTCCTTCCGCGATGAGCTTGCTTGCGATAACACTCAGGCCGAAACGGCTGTGCAGATATGTCAGCACCGCATACGACACAAACCCATTCGCAATCACGAGCGCCAGAAACTTCGGAAGCGTCTCGCTGTGGCGGGCGCGCGAAAGAAACACGGCTCGCCGCGCCGAGGTGTAGTTAAAGCACACCGCCACCGCTCGCCCGATCGCCTGCGCCACCGCAACGCGCTCCAGAAACGCATACGCAACGATGAAGACGAGGTTATCGACCACCGCCGTGGCCAGCGAAAGCAACGCGAATCGGAAAAGGACGAAGTAGATTTTCATCGAGTCACGCACGGGGTTGAAGTGCGACGACGCGTTGCCGTCAAGATACACCGTAGAAATCGGTACTTCCTTAACCGGCACAGAGAGGTGCTTGCCGAGCACCAGCATGTCCAGCTCAAACTCATAACCAGACGCCGACAGACGGAGCAGGTCACACGCCAGCGCGCGCGGAATGCCGCGCAAGCCGGTCTGCGTATCGGTCATCTTCTGACCGATCAGCGCATGCACCAGGCTGCGCGTCAGCCGGTTTCCGAATCGGCTGCGCAGCGGCACGCCCGCGGTGAAGCTACGCACACCGAGCACGAGTTGACTGGCATTCTGCTGTAGCTCACATGCGACGCGCGCGATGTCATCCACCAGATGCTGGCCGTCGGCATCGGCGGTGACGATGCCGGCCGACTCGGGATAAGTGGTGAGCGCATGATTGATGCCGGTCCGAAGCGCGGCTCCTTTACCCAGGTTGATGGCATGCCGCAGAAGCGTAGCCCGCGGCGCACCCGCTTGGATACGGGAGAAAATTCGGGCGCACTCCGGCGAGCTGCCATCATCGACAACGACAACGGTGAAGTTTCGCGCAATCAGCTCAGAGACGAGCGTAGGCAGACTGTCGGCCGGCTGGTACGCCGGAATTACAATTACCGGTTCCGTCATCGTTCCAGGAATAGACAGTTCGGTGGCGCGGAGAATACTCTATCACGGCGCGGGGTCGGAAGGGCGGCCGAGGAGTCACTTTAGTGGACGCCGGCGGCCGCGTACAACAAGACCGCTACTTCGATGGCGCAGCGGCTTTCGCCTGGCAGGTGGCGGCAACGTGCTCCACTTTCGTGGCGGCAAACACCTTGGCGGTCTCCGCGCCTGTCAGTCGGACCGTGTGATTCGCGGAGTGCTTTTCCAGGTCGGCCGGACCAGTGACGGTCCACTTCTTCCCGCTCGCTTGGTCTGTGAAGTTGTAGTGCTGCGGTGTATCGGCGCCCTTGGTGAGGCAGCCGGTCATGGTCATGGAAGCGCCTTTGGCCGGCTCGGGCGCCTTCTTGTCGGCGCCCTGCGCGAATGCCGCAACGCAGGAAAGCAGGAGGATGCCAGCGATTCTTGTTTTCATTCCATGCTCCTTTATGGCTCGGCGTTTCATCCATTGCCGGGCCTCCGAGTTTGACTCAGGCGGAGCGTATTTCGTGACAGTGCGCTCACTGTTTCATCGCTTCAGGCCGGAGTTCATCGAAGCTCCGGCCTGCAAAGCGGAAGCAGGGCTAGAAGCGAATGCGAAGCTGCATCTGCAGGAAGCGGTTCGTAGCCGACGTTTGCGACGTAACCCTGCCGAAGTTGGTCGACAGCGGATCCGTGCTCGGCCCGGCAAATTGCGAACGATTCAGCGCGTTCAATGCATCCACCCGGAACTGCACGTTGAGCCGTTCCCGTACAACGAAGTTCCGCTGCAGATTGATGTTCCACACGTTGGTCGAATCGGCGCGTACGCCGTCTACGCGCGTCGGGAACGTCCGGAGTTGATAAGACGCCGGAACCTTCGCGGCGTTGCGCTCAAATCCGGCGTCGATGTTGAACCAGCGGTCCAGCGTGCGATCGCCGCCGCTCAGCGCGATGTCCTCAAGATCGCCGTAGAAGAACACGTTGCCGAAATCGAGCAGGGCGCCGGGCTGCCACTCATACGTCGCGCCCGTCTGGAAGCCGCCGAGCAGATGGCTGAAGAAGCCTTCGGTAAGGAACGTACGGCCCTTGCCGAGCGGAAACTCGTAGATGCCGCTGGCAACGAACCGATGCGGCCGACCATTGTTCGACTCGCGCCAAGTTGGCTCGGCATCGAACTCGTTGTAGAAGAAGTCGGCCGAGCGGAAGGACGACCACACATAAGATGCGTTGATCAGCAGCCCCTTGGCCATGCGCCGGTCAAATCGTGTCTCCAAAGCGTGAGACTTGAACTCGCCCAGATTAGACAGCTTGCTCAGCGTCCCACTCATCTGCGGGAACGCGCGTAGCAACTGATTTCGCCGGATATTGGTATTGGTGTAGAAGCCCTTAGTGCTCATGTCCTGATACAGGACAGGATTGGTCTGTTGCAGGCCGGCGAAATTGGAAAGCAGGAATGGATTCGGAACGTTGGCATCCATTGCCGTTTGCGCGCTGGTGTCGCGGACCGTCCCTTTCGCGAAGTATTGCTCGGCCAGCGGGTTCAAGCGCTGGTTGATGTAGTTTCGGTCGGAATAGCTTCCCGCATACGCGACTTCCACGACGTTGTTTAGGAACTCCTGCTGAACGCTGCCGCGCCAACGCTGCTGGCGGGCACGCTGCAGATCATACGGCGTGTATGGATCCCAGCCGCCGCCCACCTTCGCCATCGACCCAAGCCCGTTCTGCACCGGCTCGTTGAAACGAGTGCCGTCCGAACGCATCGGAAAAGGATCGGACATAGGAGAGATACCGTTGTAAGGATCGCCCGCAAGCCACGTCACGCCCGCGTCATTGGTAAAGTTAGTGCCCGTCGAACGGCTATAACCGAGCTGGTCGACACTGTTGAAGTTCATCACGTTCCACGAATCGAAGTACAAGCCGTAACCCGCTCGGATCACGGTGGTGGGACGGAACTGCCAAGCTATACCCAACCGCGGCAGGAACATGAACTCATTCTGGTTGAGCTTGCGGGGAGCTCCGTTCTGGCCTGGATATACCGATCCGCCAAAAACCGAGAACTGGGACACCGGCAGTTCGGCAATCGGCCGCGTCGCATACGCCGCCTGAGCCGCATCGGTGATGGGCAGCTTCAGCGTGGGATCGAAGTAGCTGACCGAGCGGTTGTATCGCTCGGTTGAGCCGAGTTCGTACTCCATGCGAAGACCGAAGCTGAGATTGACTGTATTAGTGACGCGCCAGTTGTCCTGCACGTACCACCCGTAATACGGTGTGAGCATGATGTAGGAGTCCTGCCGATCCACAGTGGCAGAGCTCGGCAGCCCAAGCATGAACGACGCCCACGAGTGGCCGAGGTCGGCGGCGGGCTCGATCGTGGTGTCGTACTTGCGCGTATACGTGTTCGTGAACTGAAAACGACCGCTGGTGTACGGGCTGCCCGCGCCGGAAAGATACTGGCCGCGGGCGTCAACGCCGGCGCGAATCGTATGCGAGCCGCGAAGGTGGAACACGTCGACCTTGCCGTTCACCACGCGATAACGATTCCCGGACGGATATCCGTCATTGCCTCCGTCGACGTCACCTATATCCCGGTATCCATTGAAATCGATGTAAGGAAGCATCGTGCGGTCGCCTGCGAAGGTATCGAGATAGCTGGGAAGGCCGACCTGCGACGGCTTGTAGGAAGTAGCCACCGGCCGGCTGTTTCCGTCGCTGAACTCGTTCGCGGAGACAGCGAAGTCAAACATCGTGGCCGCGCTCTTGGTCCAAACGTAGTCGACCGTGGCGCCGCGATTACGCCGGTTTAGGCCATCCGAATGCAGCCCTCGCGCGGTTTCATACGTCCAGTCCGTCCGATCCTGCAGGAAGTCGTTCCAGCTCCACCGGCCAAAGAAGCGATGTGTGCTGGAGGCTTGATAATCCATGCGATGGGCGAAGGCCTTGTAATCCCAGTTGAAGGGTGTCTGGCTGGCAAGGTAGTTGTTGACCGGTTCCAACGCCGTATTCCCCGGGTCGTTGTTGGGCGACGGAATCAGCTTCAGGTACGCGTTATACGTCGGGTTTACGATGCGCGAT
>DASQDN010000219.1:0-1539 GCA_035634155.1 Bryobacteraceae bacterium
CGTTATTCCCCAAAGGATTCATCCCCCCAACTGCCTGTACAGCGCACTATAGGCCGCGGCTGAGGCGTTCCAGGAGAAGTCTTTGTTCATACCGGCTTGTATGATGCTCAGCCAGCGCGTGCGGTCTCTAAAAGCAACCAACGCAGCCCGAATCGCGGTCAGCAATGCCGTTCCCGAGCACTCCTCAAATTTGAATCCCGTGCTCTCGTCAATCGTATCATCCAGGCCGCCGGTGGCACGCACAACGGGCACAGTTCCGAAGCGTAAGCTATAGATTTGATTCAGTCCACAAGGCTCGTAACGGCTGGGCATGAGAAAGATGTCCGAGCCCGCTTCAATTTTATGGGCGATTTCATTGCTGTAGCCGATCCGGATCGCGACCCGGTCGGGGTGTGCCGCGGCCAAGTCGCGGAACATCTGTTCATAGCGCGATTCGCCGGATCCGATTGCCACGATGGCCACATCTTCGCGGACCAGCTCGCCTGCGATCTCCTCGATCCAGTCGAACCCCTTCTGGCTGACAAAACGGGACACCATGCCGATCAATGGCCTCCCCACGTTGTCTGCCGGAAGACCGAAGGTCCTGAGTAGATCTGCCTTGCATTCCCGCTTTCCCGACAGGTCTTCGGCGGAGTAATGGTGCGCGATGTACCGGTCGCACTCGGGACTCCACTCGGAGTAATCGACACCGTTGACTATCCCGTGCAGGTCGGCCGAGCGGCTCTGGAGCAGGCCTTCGAGGCCGAAGCCGTATTCATGTGTCTGGATCTCCTCCGCGTATTTCCGGCTAACGGTGTTGATTGCGTCGGCGTACACGATCCCGCCTTTCAGCAGATTGACAGAGCCGTGGAACTCAAGTGCGCCCGGATGGAAGAGGTTGCGATCGAGGCCTAAGTCTGTGAGGCTCGACGCCGGAAACAGGCCCTGGTATCCGAGGTTATGAATCGTCAGCAGCAGCTTGATTCCGTAATATGTCGGATCACCGGCCAGGTGAACGCGCATGAGGGGCGCACACAAGGACGCTTGCCAGTCGTGATAGTGGATCACGTCCGGCCGGAACAGACGCTTTGCGACCGCTAAGGCAGCGTGGCACAGCACGCCGTAACGAATGTGATTGTCAGGGTAATCAGCACCCGCCTCCGTGTAGAGCTCAGGGCGGTCGTAGAGATCCGGGCGCTCTACGAAATAAAAGGTAACTCCGCGATTCTCAACGGAGCGGACGTTGACATTCCACGGGGCCGTACCGAGCTGCACGGGCAGACTGTCGTAGGCGCGTGCGGCCCCATCGAGCAACGGTGCCGCTTCGCGGTAGAGAGGCATGACCACAGCTACCTGCTCACCGCGCGATGCGAGCGCCACAGGCAAGGCGCCGATCACGTCGGCGAGGCCGCCCGTTTTGGCATACGGTGTGGCTTCCGACGCGACCATTAATATCTTCATCTCTCCGATGGGAGAACGCGAGGAACACTAAGCATCATTTGCTCAGCGGTTTGCCGAGAGCGGTTGCGCCGGGCCGCAGCTGTGTGTTGAAATCTGTAG
>DASQDN010000220.1:0-6780 GCA_035634155.1 Bryobacteraceae bacterium
ACACCGAAGCGGAGCAGATCCGGCGGGTACTTGCGGCGGCAGGCGGCAACAAGTCGCGGGCGGCGAAAATACTCGGGATCGAGCGAAAGACCCTCTACCGAAAACTCGAGCGGATGGGCCTGCATTAGAGGCAGGATTACACCCACAAGTGGGGGCGGTCACCTTAAAATACTACTTGCTTTTTTCTTAGAACGGGAGCAAAATCGGGGCGAACGATGGGAAGGAGGTACTATCCATGTTCGACAGCCTCGACGATCAAATGAAGGCGGACCTGAATAAAGAAAGCACTAGCACGGAGCGTATGATCCGGTACGCTGCCGTTGCGGTAGCCTCAGTGCTTCTCTTTGGAGGACTGTACTTGGGAGTGGCTTATCTAGAATAAACAGCAGGGGCTTCGCTCAAGAGCGGCCCCTGCTTTCAAACCAACTTCTGACGAAACAGCTTAGCTGGTGGCTTTCTTCGCTACGATATCGCGCGCGCGATCACCCTGGCCGACTTTAAGCTGGAGTTCTTCGCCAACGATCTTGCCCTTGTATTCCTGCTTCCGAGACTGGCCTTGGAATTCACGGGTCACCGAGAACGTTACTTCATCGCCCGTGATCTTGCCTTCCTCGATCTTGCTTTCCTGACCGCCCATCCCGCTGACGGTGCCCGTCAACGCTCCAGCTTCGGTCTTGAAGTTGAAAACGGTGGTACGCTTTTGTCCGTCGCGACCTTCCATTTCCGCCGTCCACTTGCCGTTCAGATCGGCGCCGAACATGGAGCTGGCAAACAGCGCTAACGAGGCAATTGCCGTATACGCAAATTTCTTCATCGAAACTCACTCCTTCCGCGGCGCACGCGCCGCCGTGCATTGACCAAAATAAGGGTCACAACGAAAGATGATGATTGACGGCCTAAAGGTTACGCTGTACCCCCGGTTTTCTCCCCGACGAGGCTTGCAAGCATCGTTAAAATTCATTTGTGTACAACGGTCAACGGCTTCGCCCGATGCGACGGGGGCCGTGCGATGCTAGAGGTGACAAAACATGCAGCAAAACAATCTGGACACGCTTAAATCCGACATGGAGGCGTATCTGAAGTCCAACGGCTTTGTCGTGTTTTACGGCGCGCCGCGTGGGCTGATCGAACGTCCGGTGGTGGATTGGGATGTGGAGCGCTACCCCGACTTCCAGGAGTTTCTATCAGTGGCGCAGCAGCTCGGGGTCAAGATGGTGGTTTTCCACCATCGCGAGTTCGCGTCCGAAGTAATCGACCACGCTCTGGAAGAGCTGCAGGACGCCTCCTTCGAGTTCGACGATCAGCGTGATGTGGAGCGGCGGTTGCGCGAGCTGCGGATGTATGAAGGCTTCACGTGCGCGCTGGAACTCTCCTTCGACTATCAGGCGATGACCTACGTATTCGAACTTCGCACCGAGTGGTACAACGAGTTGAACGATACGCTCGACGAGCTCGACATGTTCCCTGAGGAAGATGACGAGGATGAGAATCCGCTGAGCGGATATTATTCCAAGAATTGATGTCAGGCGCGGCGCTGGTTACCGCGGCAGGCGGCAGGACACGATGGATCATACCGGCCGAGGATCCAGGCGCGCGAGAGCTTGCGCAAATGCTTGGGCTGCATGCCCCCGCGGCCGATGTGTTATGGAATCGCGGGTATCGGACGGCGGCCGACATACACGCGTTCCTGCAGCCGACGCTCGAAGACATGCACGATCCCATGCTGCTGCGAGACATGGATCGCGCTGTTGCCCGGCTGCTCACAGCCATCGAACGTAAAGAGAAGATTTTGTTGTATGGCGACTATGACGTGGATGGCACCACGTCCATCGTCATTCTGAAGAAGGCTCTGGATCTCGCGGGCGCGCAGTCGGAGTTCTTTGTGCCGCATCGTATGCGCGATGGATACGGCATGCGGCCGGAGGCCATCGACCGTGCGTCGGCCAACGGCGTGCGGCTGGTGATCAGCGTGGACACGGGCATACGCGCAAACGCGGTCGTAGAGCACGCTCGCGTGCTGGGCATCGATGTGATAGTTACCGATCACCACCTGCCGGATGCGGAGTTGCCGCCAGCGCTCGCTGTGATCAATCCGAATCGTCGGGACTGTTCTTATCCGGAGAAGAACCTGTGCGGCGCCGGAGTCACGTTCAAGCTGACGCAGGCCTTAATGCGGGGTCTCCAGTGGCCCGCCGACCGGATTCGCAAGATCTCGGAATCGCTGTTGAAGATGATCGCCGTAGCTACGGTGGCCGACGTGGTTCCGCTGCTCGGGGAAAACCGTGTGATCGTCAAGCGCGGCCTGGAAGGATTTCACACGGTCAAGAATCCCGGATTGCGGGCTCTGTTGCGTGTGGCCGGGTTCAATGACGGCGAGTGCCCATCGGCGGGGCAGATTGCATTCCGAGTGGCGCCGCGCATCAATGCCGCCGGCCGAATGGCGAACGCCGCCGACGTGGTCGACATGTTCCTGACGGCCGACGAAGGACACGCGCTGCGGCTCGCGAACGAGTTGCACGAATTGAATAAGGAACGCCAGGAAACCGAGGCCGATATCGTCAAGCGCATCGAGGAAATCTGCACGGCTGAACCGGTCAGCGCCGACGATTTCGCGTTGGTCTTTTGCGGGCTTGGATGGCATCGTGGCGTGATTGGAATTGTAGCCAGCCGTGTAGTGGAGCGATATCACCGACCGGTCATCGTTCTCAGCGAAGACGAAGAGACGAGGCTGGTACAGGGATCCGGCCGCAGTATCCCAGCGTTTCATCTGCTGCAGGCGCTGGAGACGATGCCCGACTTGTTCACCAAGTTCGGTGGGCACCGGCAGGCCGCGGGTATGACTCTGCCGGCCGAATCAGTGGCCGAGTTCCGAAGGCGACTCAACTTGCACGCTTCGCAGGTGCTGACTCCCGAGGATCTGGTTCCGACTGTGCAGGCCGATGCAGTTCTGAAGTTAACGGATCTGACGGAAGCGGCGATCAAGGAGATCTTTGCGCTGGCGCCGTTCGGCTGCGGTAATCCGTCACCCGTGTTTGCGGTACTGGATGCGGAGTTGGCCGGGCCCGTTTCGCTGGTGAAGGATAAGCTTTTGAAGCTCCCGCTTCGCCAGAATGGGCGGACGCTGATTGCGAACTCTTGGAATTTGGCGCGACGTGCAGAAGAGTTCCAAATGGGGCGCCGGTACAACTTCGCGGTGTGCGTCGAGGAAGAGACTCGGGGCTACGGGTCGTGGCGGCTTTCGGTGAAAGACGCGTCGCCGGTAGAATAGAGCGGAGAGCGTGGGTCTGTTGCCCGTGGGTTCGTCAGCCGATATTTACGTAGAAGGCTCGATGCCCAAAGACAACTCCTTTGCCGATCATTACGAAGTGCTGCAGATTAGCCCCAACGCGCAGCCTGAAACGGTCCAGCGCGTTTATCGCTTGTTGGCGCAGATCTATCATCCCGACAATAAGGAAACGGGCAACCAGGAGCTGTTCGAGCAAGTCCTGCAAGCTTATAAAGTGTTGAGCGATCCTGAGAAACGCGCGTCCTATGACGTGGAGTATCGGGCCAGCGCCGGGTTGAAGTGGAAGATCTTCGATCAGCCAAGCGCAACCATAGGCTTTGAGGCAGAGAAGAGAAAACGGACGGGCATTCTGTCCTTGCTCTGCACCAAACGGATGAATCAACCCGAACAGCCATCCTTGAACATCGTCGAACTGGAACAACTACTGGGCTGCCCGCGCGAGCATCTGGAAATGAGCCTGTGGTACCTGCGCGAGAGCGGTCGCATCCAACGCTCGGATAACGGAAAATATGCGCTGACTGTCAAAGGAATGGAGACGCTCGAAGGGCAGGCTGAAGAGGGTCCGGTAAGCCAGCTTCGAATGCTGAATCCGCCGAGGGAGGCGTAGGCGACGGTGATCCCCAGATGGGCGCTATCGGCGGCCGTGATGCTTGTCGCCCTGTGCGCCGCAGCATGCATCCAGGAGAAATCGGCGGCCGAAGCGGCGAAAGAGTATGAGCTGCAAGGCGAGGTGCTGCGCCTCAATGCCAAGCAGCGCATTGCCACCATTCGGCACGGGAAAATCGAGGGCTGGATGGAAGCGATGACGATGGACTTCCCCGTCCGGGACGGCGAGGACCTCCACAAACTTCAGCCGGGCGCTCGAATCCATGCGACGGTTTTCGTGCAAGGGTTCACATTTTCAATCGGCAAGGTTCGTCCGGCCGATACGCGTAAGTAGTTTCCGCTCATATATGTAGCTGCACTTACAGCCCGATTGGTGTTGGTTGTAAACTTTTTTCCAGCTCTCCGGTAAATTCTGCCCGACAACGCCCTTTTCGTCGTACCTAAGTCGTTTCTTTTCAATTGTGGAGAGGTGATTGCATCTCCTCCACCCCGGAAGGAGACTAGATGAACGCCTCACTTAAAACTAGACCCGCTTTACTGGCTAGCGCAGCGTTGTTAGCTGTCTTGGGCACCGGCTGCGCTACTAAGAAACATGTACGGCAGGTGGTTGGTCCTGTCGAAACTCGAGTCGGCTCTGTGGAACGGCGTACAGCCGAGCAGGCAGCCGCCCTCGGAGATGTGGAAAACAACGTATCGCGCGTCGACGAACGTGCGATGGAAGCAGACCGTAAAGCCGGCGCAGCCGGTCAAGCGGCGCAACAGGCTCAAACCAGTGCAGACGCCGCAAGAGGACGCGCCGATGAAGCGCACCAGATGGCGGATCAGACCCGTAGCCGATTGACCGATGTTGTGGGCAATCTGGATAATTATCAGCACGTCACCACCGAGAGCATTTACTTTGCCCTCAACAAGCACAAGCTGACCAAAGAAGAGATGCAGAAGCTCGACGATGCCGTAGCGAAGTTGCAGGGCAACAACAACTACGTCCTCGAGATACAGGGCTATACCGACAAGACCGGCAGCGCGGCGAAGAATCTGGAACTCAGCCGCAAGCGGGCGGACGAAGTGGTGCGTTACGTGACCACGAAGCACAACATTCCGCTGCGCCGGGTCCATGTTCTTGGGGTCGGTGAAGACATTCCGAACGCCGACAACAGTACGCGAGAAGCTCGCAAGCAGAACCGTCGCGTGGACATCAATGTGTATGCTCGTGCGATCGAGGGAGCCGCCACCACGACCGGCGCGGCTAATACTTCGTCAATGGGCCAGGGCAGCATGACTCAGGATCGGAGCCGCCCGGCGAGCACCGGAACCGGTTCCACCGGCGCCGCTCAGTCCAGCACGCAGGGTACTACCGGAACCGCAACCCAGCAGTAAGTGGCTTTGCGAAGTCACGGCAAAAAGCGGCCCGCAAGGGCCGCTTTTTTTATGCTTTCGCGGTTCTGGAGTTTGAGCGTTCCTCGGTCCGGGCGCCGCGTCCGTCGGTCATCAAGGCGGACACGAGCCGAGCAAGATCCGACATCACGGGAATCGCGTCGCGCACATCGACGGTGACGCGGTGTCCGGATTCTGTCGCCTCACAGGCGGAGACCTCCCCTAAAATCATGCTGTCGTCAAAGTCGATGCGCAGCGGCGCGCCGAAAGCGACAGGCTGGTCAAGGTTGATAATGGCCAGCCGGCCGACGATCTTCTCGATGTGACCGGACAGCAGTTCACTCGTAGCAAGGACGTTAACGCGAAGGGGTTGGCCGGGTTGATATCGGATTTCCATTTTGCACTCCAATGTGCTTTTCGGAATGCCGAGGAAGGGCTTTAAGGATTATTTAGGCCAGCCGAACTATTTCCATGCGAAGAGCGCCCATCCGGACGCGCCCAGCAAAGCGATGAGTCCGACTTCCAACCAATAGCGTTTGGCTTTCCCCCACAATACGCTGAATTGACGCAAAGGCTTCGGCGTCTCGGCGGCCGACGCTCCGGTCAGGCTAGCCGAGCTGTTCGTGGCTCGCTGCAATACCTTCAGCAGATATTCGCGACCTCGCCGGTCGGCGACGATCAACGTCCGGGTGTTCGGGCCCGAAAGCTGCTCGGAAATGCGCCTGCGGACATCCACAGGCATTTCATCCATGGACTGGAAAACACGAGTGCGCTTCGCGGTGGCGACAAATATGGTGGAGGTCTTAAACGTGGAGGTTTGCATCTGGCGATTGCCGCCGCGTCTAACTGGCCGCGGGCACGCTCCTATAGGTCTGCCGAGCCCCGGCATGATCGATGGTCACCTGGATGAATCCAAGCGCCGCCTTCGAGAGGCTCTTGTCCTTGCGATAAATCAAACCCAACTGCCGCGTCATGCCTTCAGGCGCCAATGCGATGGATGCCAGATGGCCGGCTTCAAGCTCAGCCGCACAATTGGACACAGCAAGAAACGAGATTCCAAGCCCGGCCATGACGAACTGCTTCATCATCTCGGTTGAATCCAGTTCCATGGAGGTTTGGATGTCGTCTTCCACCGGCTCCATCCAGGCGTTTACGCGCGATCGCGTAGTGCCCGATTTGGGCAGGAGCAGCGGATAAGCCGTCACATCGAAACAGGTCACCGATTCCCGCTTTGCCAGTGGATGATCGCCGGGCACGATGAGGCGAATCTCATCGGAGTGAATCTTCACCACCTGCAGCTTTTTCTCCTGAACGGGTAACTGCGTGATCCCGAAGTCGGCCATGTTATCCAATACGGCTCCGACTACCCTCGAGCCATAGGATCGGTCGACATGGAGCTGCACATTAGGGAACAGCTTCTTGAATTCGGAGAACACCGTAGGCAGCACGTAAATGCAGGTGGACTCGTTGGCGGCAATCACGAGTTCGCCGCGCGGTACTCGCTCCAATTCGTT
>DASQDN010000221.1:0-13778 GCA_035634155.1 Bryobacteraceae bacterium
AGCATGGCAAAGAGGTTGTATACGACGCCGAACACTTCTTCGACGGCTATACTTCGAATCCCGATTTCGCGCTGCGTACCTTGGAGGCGGCGAAGAAGAACGGAGCCGACGTGCTGTGCCTCTGCGACACCAACGGCGGCACGCTTCCTTATCGTGTCGCGGAACTGACGCGCATCGTGGTGGAGCGGTTCGGCGGTGTCGTGGGTATTCACGCCCACAATGATTCGGATACCGCGATCGGGAATACACTGATGGCTGTTCAAGCCGGAGCTACGCACGTCCAGGGCACGGTGAATGGGTATGGCGAGCGCTGCGGCAACGCGAACATGGTAAGCATCATCGCCAATCTCGAACTGAAGATGGGACACGATACGATCGGACGCGAACGGCTGGCTGAGTTGACCGGTGTGGCACGGTTCGTCTCGGATCGGGCGAATCTACAGATGCGTACGGATCAGCCATTCGTGGGCAAAAGCGCATTCGCTCATAAAGGCGGCGTGCACGTCAGTGCCGTGATGAAGGACTCCTCAACGTACGAACACATCGCGCCTGAATTGATCGGCAACCGTCAACGCGTGCTGCTGAGCGATCTTTCCGGCCGCAGCAATGTGACCTACAAGCTCGATCACTACGGCATGGCTGAGGGTCTTGACGAGAATGCGCGCCGGCGGCTGCTCGAGCTGATCAAAGAGATGGAGCACCAGGGCTACGACTTTGAGGTTGCCGAGGGCAACTTCGAGTTGTTGGTGCTGCAGGAGCGCTTCCCGGATAAGAAGTTCTTCTCGCTGGTCGGCTTCGATGTCGCGACCAAGGCTTACGGCCAAGGCAAGTCGGAGGCCGTGGCGAGCATCATTGTGAATGATCAGGGCCACCTTCGCGCGGCTACCGGCAGCGGGCAGGGTCCTTTCGATGCCCTGCACACGGCCTTGCGGACGTGCCTCGCCGGTCATTACCCGGGGTTCGACAAAGTACGGCTTCGCGACTACAAGGTTCGCGTTCTCAACGGCAACAAAGGCACTGCCGCCAAGGTCCGCGTGCTGGTGGAGTGGGCTGATGACGAGCGGACCTGGACGACGGTCGGTATTTCGCACGACGTGATTCAAGCCAGCGCCCGGGCGATGCTCGACGCAATCCGCCTGGAATTACTCCGCGCTCATGCTTCGGGTCAGATTGTGGAAGCGCCTGTACCGGATCGGGCGGCGTCGCACCACGAAAGCGAGATCCACGAAGCCTACGGCTGGGGTGTGTGAAGTACTTCTTCAGTAAGCGAGGGCCGGTGCTGGACCGCATGGTCCTGGTGGAAAGCGGCCCTCGCGAGATCTACGAGAAGCTTCTCCCGCTCTTGTATCCGCACTGCCCCTCGATCGATCTGGTGACGTGTTTTGGCGGGGCGCCTTCATCCTTTCAATCCGAGCGCGGCCAAGTCTACCAGGTGGCGGACTATCAGGGTAAAGAAGGGCGCGCGCGACTCTATGCCGAACTCAGGTCACGTCCTTATGCCGGTATCGGGATCATCTGTGCCGACCTGCCAATCATGACCAAGTGGAAGTGGGCGCTGGCGGCACAAGCGCCTGCCAAGCTCTTCGTGGTGAATGAGAACGGCGATTACTTCTGGGCTGACTACTCGAACTGGCGCATCATCCTTCACTTCTTGCTGTTCCGAGCGGGCCTGTCGGGCGCTGAGACAGTGCCGACGCTCACACGCTTAGCGCTATTCCCCTTTACTCTGACATTTCTCCTGATCTACGCTGGTACCGTTCACCTGCGACGCCAGTTCCGAATCGCTCTTCACCCCCCCTCCGGTCCGTCAAACCCCCAGAAGTAGTTTCTTTACAGGCAATTTGCTATTTTCGCGCAGTACCTTGCCTTGGAAGACCTAGGAAGGCGGTGGTATTACGAAGGAAAAGTACCAATCTAGGTAAAGAAACAGGTTACGCTGCCGAATTGAAGCTTTAGGATGGATTTCTGAGGGCAGTCGCATTTATGAAAGAACTGTGTAAAGAAACACATCGGGCTCCTGTGCGCAAGCAGGGGCGGAAGCAAGGTGGATACGTTCTCTTCCTCTTTGCAGCCATTCTGGTCTTGTCTATAGCCGTCATCGGGATCGTCTTCGATATGGGCAGGCTGTTCGTAGCCAAGGCGGAGCTACAGGCGTACGCCGACGCAGCGGCGATGTTCGCCGCATCGAAACTTGATGGTACCAGGGACGGAATTGTTCGGGCTCAAGCAGCGGCGCTGTCCGGCCCCTTGGGAGCAACGGCGCCGAACAAAGTCAATTTGGCAGGAGAGGTCATTAGCTCCGTCCAAGTGGCCTATGCCACATCCCCGGCCGGAACTTGGGACACATATGCCACCGCGACCGGCCCGGCAAGCAACACATATCGCTTTGTGAGGTTGACGCCGTCGGCATCCACCAGTCTGCACTTCTTACCCATCATCAATCTGGTTGAACACGCCTCCGGAACGGTGGGCGAATCGAAGACTCTCCGGGCCGTCGCCGTTGGCGGCCAAAGAGCAATTAGCAGCTTCACGAGCGGCGGTCTGGTTCCGTTCGCTCCCGCGGCCCACAACACCGCCGATACGCATCACTTCGGGCTCACACCCGGCCTGAAGTACACCCTTAAGTGGGGCAACGGCAATAGCACGAACTGCGCCGGCGATGCCGGATTCAACCCGAACAATCTGCCGAGCGAGCATGGATTCGTAGATCTCGGACAAGGCAATGGAAACAGCAGCCTTCGCGATGTAATCGAGTATTCCACTTACCCGAACGCCAACTCAAATCCGTCGTCGGTGTCGGATGGCACGCGATTAAAGGTGGTACCGGGTAATCGTGGACGTTCCATCTTTACGTCGCTTTCCAATCGGTCCTCGCAGGATCCCGACCAGCAATCCACTACCTGGGCGGCGTATTCCACCGCTGGTATTGGCAACTGGCGCAGAGTTGTGACGGCGCCCATCATTGATCCGGCGAGTTCGCAGGGCAACGGACAGAACCAGACCATGGAGGTTGTCGGCTTCGGTAACTTCCTGCTCGACGTCGCCAACACGATCAGCGGCAGCTCGGGCCCAATCTGCGCGACCTATATCGGACCTGCCAGCACCTCAGGCGCGTCCTCAGGCGGAAGCGACGGAAGGGTCGTTTACGACGTGCAGTTATATCGATAGAGGTAAATCTGAATGCGAGCTACCAAGCAGCGTGGGTCCAGTATTGTTGAGTTTGCCCTCGGCGCGACCTTGCTCGTCACAGTGGCGGGCGGAGTTTTCCAGTTCGGGTGGTCGCTCCTCCTTTACAACTCACTTCTGACGTCCGTTACCAACGCGGCCGTCTTAGGCGCGCAGCGCAGTTATGACCGTGGGTCGCCGACAGCGTTCAAGGATGACGTGAAGAATATGGTCATCTATGCGGATCTTACATCACGGTCGGCCCGAGTTGCCCCAAGCCTGGAGGCGTCGCACGTGTCCGTCACGCTGACGCCGACCGACTTCCCTCAATACTTGACCGTCAGCATCACCGGATATCCACTGAGCACGTTGTTCAGGAGAATCACTCTGACCAACAAACCGCGTGTGACAGTCCCCTTCACCGGAACAGTCACCTGCTCTACAGGATGCTAAGACGCTTATGAAATCAAGACAACGACAAAAAGGATCAGCGATGCTGGAAGGGGCGCTGGTGATGAGCGCCACGCTCGGTCTGTTCGTTTTCATTCTTCAAATGGGAACATTCCTCGCGCAGCAACAGTATTATGCGGAACGAGCTCGCGCCGGAGCCCGATACGCAGTCACAACATCGTTTTCCAGTTCCAACACAACGCCCATCAAGAACTATGTGTGCTATGGAAGCACGACCGCTCCCTCGGGCGCGACAAGCGGAATGTTCAACCTGCAGCCATCCATGGTAACGGTCACGCGCCGTGGAACAGCCAATACCTGGAATGACCGCATCGAGGTATCGATCGCCGCGACGTCAATGGTGTCCCATATACCGCTGCTTCCGGGTACGCTGTCTGGCAAAACCATCGTCGCGACAGCACCGACCCAAAGCTTGGGCGCAACGTTCTAACCACGCGAACGCACCCGCCTACGGGATTCGATGCTACGCTGTCCATGTGGACGCCGGTACCCCACCAAGAGCCATCGCGAAGCGGGCGACCGTGTTGGTGGCCGACGATCACCCCATTCTTCTGGAGGGCGTCAGAAGGCTTCTGGAAACTGAGTACGACATTGTAGCCACGGCTGCCGACGGACGTGAGTTGGTCGCCGCAACTTTAAGACTGTCCCCTGACATCGTGCTGATGGACATCGGGATGCCCCTGCTGAACGGAATCGAGGCAGCGCGGTTGATCAAGCGCAATGCACCCCAGGTAAAGATCGTCTTCCTCACCCAACAATCCCATCGCAGCTACGTTCAAGAGGCCTTTCGAGCAGGAGCCGCAGGCTATGTTCTCAAGCAATCAGCCGCAACCGAGCTCATCCGATCGCTGCGCGAAGTCTTACAGAGTCGTTATTATGTCAGTCCTGTAATCGCCGGAGCAGATCTCACCGCGCGGCTGGATCCGAATAAGAATCCGTCCGATCTGTTCGGCGGCGCCCTCACGCCTCGCCAACGCGAGGTGCTCCAACTGATAGCCGAAGGAAAAGCAGCTAAGGAGATTGCAGGAATCGTGGGCATCTCCGTCAAAACCGTCGAGTTTCATAAGGCCGCCATCATGGAAGAGCTCGGCTTGCGGACTACAGCGGAATTGACTCGCTACGCGCTGCAGCATGGAATTATCGCGTAGCCGCGGCGTCCCGTGACCGACCCATTCTTTCAACTCGCATCTGATTTGATGGCAGTCGGCCCGGCCGGTGGCGCCACTTGGTCGACCATAAACCCAGCTCTAGCCAAAGCGCTTCGGCTACCCGGTGAGGAAAAGGGGCCATTCAACTTTGCCGACCCGTTGGATACGAGTCGCGTCGTCGCCGCCGATGGATCCCTGCTGATCGTAGATTGGACCGTGCATGAAGAAGGTTCGCTCGCCTTCTGGGTGGGACGGGAACGTACCGTGCAGCGGACGCGCGAACTGCATCACCGGCTGAAGAACACGCTACAAATCATGGTCAGTCTGCTGGGGTTTCAGGCATCGCGTCTGAGCGACCCGCGGATACAGGAGGAGTTTGCGAGAGCCGAGGCGCGCGTCTTGGCGGTGGCTCGTCTGCACGAACCTGCATATGCATCCCGCGATTTCTCGCAGGTGGAGTTCGGTCAATATCTTCAACAGTTGGTTCATGGTCTTGCGTCCAAGGACGCGCCCCGTGTAAGGCTGATAACCGACGAGGTGGCGATCCCGATGGACGACGCGGTTCCCCTGGCGGTGATCGCCAATGAATTGATAGCTAACGCTCTGGAGAACTCCCGTTCGGACACGGTCCGGGTGCAACTGCGTTATGAGCCGGCGAAGAAACTCAGCCTGACGGTGTCGGATGGAGGCATCGGATTCGACGCGGTCGAACCCGGCGGCGCCTTGGAATTGATTGACCTTTTCGTCGACCAGCTCCAAGGAACCTTGCAAACGAGGTCGGCCGACGGCCCGGACGTATCTGTTACTTTCCAGCTGCGCGACGAATAACAGCGAAATTCGGCTAGGGATCTCCCTAGTTGGGCGGTAATAAGCGATAATTTTAATGTGCCCAACCGAGTTCTGCTCATCAAGCACGTAGTCGCGATTCGCTCGGGAAGTACGGGTCATTGGGTGGCGACTATAGCCGGGCGCTCGATCTTTCACAGTGATCGGATCATGGGTATGTTGAACCAGAGCATCTCGTCGAGCGACTTCAACTGTAAACTCCAGATCCCGTTTGAGCCGCGCTCGGCCAGTAAAAATGAGGGCTCAATGTCATGACTTGGCAGACGTGCGATGAATGCATCCCGGTAGTTAACAAGCTATTTGTGTTGTGGGTCCGAAGTAGCAATGCGGGCGGTCTGGAGGCGGTGCGGATTCAGACCGAACGAGAGCAGATGGCGCGCTGGCTTGACGACCACCGGAGACGGGTTCACGTGCGTGCGGCCAGCGCCGCAGAATCCATCTAAAAAGCAATCCGGGCTTTCTTCGCCTCGATTTTTTCGGCTTCCAGCGCCGGCACTTTCTTCAGGTCCTCCAGACTCCTGAACGCGCCATTCTTCTCCCGGTAAGCGATCAGCGCGGCCGCCTGCGACCTTTTCAAACTTAGCCCGCTTTCCAACTCAATGGCGGTAGCCTTATTCACGTTAACCGGCGGAGGCGCGTCGCCTGCCGGGAAGTGCTTCGCCAAGTAGTCCAGAACCAGCGCAAACTCCTGCGGTGTCGCCTTCATACCGAACCCCACCATCTTGTTCATCGTGGTGTTCCACCCGTCTCGATCCTGCCGCAAAGAGATAGATCGAGCAACGTCGTGGCACTGCTTGCAGAGCTTGGCGGTTTCCTCGTGACCTGGCGCCTCCGGAAGCTCCTGTGCAAATGCGGCGTGACAGAGACCTAGAGCAAGAACAATGCGCGGCAGCAGCGACATGCTCCTATTTTAGTGCTCGATGGGAAAGCCGAACACATACTGCGTCCCATCTTCCGACGCCACATAAACCCGACTTCCGCCCGCCGACAGACCGTCGACGTTTACCGGGCCCGTGATCGTCCTTCCGCTGTTCCACAGTTCTTTACCCGTGGAGGAATCGAATGCATACAGCGTCGCGGGAGCACCGGTGCCGCCGCCTCGCGACAGAGCAAACACTACTCCGTTGACGACGATCGGAGCCGGTGGCAGGGTCAAGTCACGAGAGACCCAGCCGAGTTCTAACGAGGTGGCGCCCGCTCGGTTGAACAGTTTCCAGGCGACGATTCCACCATTGGAAGCGTCTCCCGTCGGTCCTCCTCCAACCAGCGGCTTGCCTGCGATGGGCGCTAGTATCCAGCGTGCACCACCCGAATCCACCCAGCTAGCCAGCGCTGTCGGAGCCCCTTTACCATCGACGAATGCGGGCGTCGACGCGACCGGCGCCCCAAATGAGCCGCTGTCGAACACATGAATCTTCCCGTCGTTCGAAGCAGCCGCGATGAAGTCCTTCCCGCCCATATCCATCACTACCGGAGACGAGGTGAAGACTTGATTGACGATGCTGGACGCCCCCTTGCGAGCCAGCGTACGCGGCTCCAGCGCGACCAGTTCCCCGCCCGCAGCCGCAAAGATAATGCCATCCGGAGTAGCTGCGAGGGCCGAGGTCCCCGCGACACTCGCGTCCGACTTCCAATGCGCCACCTTATGCGATTGCAGATCGAGTGCCCACAATCCATTTTCGACGCCGCCGCATCCGTTCACGGTCGCGACATAAGCTACGTTGTCAACTACCAGCAGTCCCTTAGCGTGGGCGTTAGCCGGCACGAACGATACGGCCGGCTTCGGCTCCTCGCCATTGGACACATACATTGAGTGAAGCTTTCCATCGGCAGTGAGCGCGTGCACCAGTTGCACTCGAGGAGCGAATTGACTCTGAGGGACAGCCACGCGCCGGGCTAGATTGGCATCCGACTTCACTTGTGGCGGCTGCTGCGGTCGCGGAGTGTCGCGGCGGAGCGTGACTGCGCCCTCAAACGGCTCGCCCACACCGGACTTCGCCGCAGTCCCTCGACCCCGTCCGCCGGCGCCCGTCGATGGCGGGTAGCCGACCACGGCCGGGCGGCTCAAAGGCGCGGTCATACCGCCTGGACAAGCCGCCGTCCGAGCCGCGACGCCGCCCTCCACCTTGAAATCCTTCCGCCACTCCACACGTCCAAGATCGGCGTCGTAAGCCACTACGGAATTACCCGAGCCGCCGACAAACGCCAGCGATCGAAAGCCGCGATAAGAGATGTAGAAGTCGAGCAACACCGGCGGCGCCAAACGCTGCGCCTGTCCTTCCGGGATCACCTTGCTCTTCCATACGAGTTCGAAGCCGGGAGTGCGCATCGACTCCAGCGAGATCTTCGTATCGGTCCGAAGCCAGTTCGAACGCTGAGCATCGAAGCCGGCAGTATTCCAGTCGGCGAACTGAGCACTGGCAAGCGCAGCCGTCAGCGCCGCGCACAAGGAGGTGGCAAGGGCGTACTTCATTTCTTCGGTAATCCAAACCGGTACAGCGTACTGTCGTAGGTGTTGATGTAAACGCTGCCGTTGGCCAGCGCCAAACCCGTCCAATGATTCCATGTTGCGATCTGCTTCCCGCTCGACCACAGCTCCTTACCGGTCTGAGCGTCGAGCGCATACAGGACCGCATGCGTTGACTTCTCCAGCCGCCGCTCCATTCGGAAATCTAGGCCGACGTCTGGGAAGGCCTGCGCAGTGTTCTCACCGCTGCCGTAGGCGAAGACGATGCCGTTCGCAATCAGAGGCGGCTCGGCCTGATTCATATCGCGCGAGATCCAGGCCGGCGTCAACTGCACCTTGCCGTTCTTCGACTCCACTCTGAATGCCGCGATTGCGCCCTTCTTCACTTCGCCATGCTCCACGGGGGCTTTGAAGGCGGAGTGTTTCGGTCCCCAGAAGGACGTCAGTACCCAGCGGGTGCGATTCGAATCTTCCCACGTGGTGAGCGATCCCCAGATACCCGCTTCTGCAAAGTCGACCATTTCATTGCAGATGAGAGGTGTGCGATACACAGGCGTGCGGTGATCGTCCCCGCCGATCGATTCGGTGTCCATCAGGTAGATGCGGCACTCTTTGCTCGCATCGATCATGTACTCTTTGCCTTGGAAATTGAAGATCGCCGGCGTAACCTGCATATCGAGATCGCGCTTCCACAGCCATTCCGCATTCGAAGGCCCGTAATAGTCGACAAGTTCGACTGCCTTGGTCTGCGCATTGTGCTTTACCCCGATAATCCCGTTGCCGTACTGCCCGTTCTCCGGATCCCATCGACCGTCGCCGGTGCCCGTGTACATTGTGCCGTTCTCGCTGATGGCCGGGCCGGAACGGCCCCACATGCCGCCGCCCGCCGGGCCCCAACTGCCGACCTTATGTGTCGCGAGATCGTAGGTGTACACCATGTTGGGGTTGCCGCCGCAGCCTTGCGCGCTGTGCGTATAAATGACGTTCTTATACAGGCTCAACGCGTATGGCTTGCCGTTGGGCGGCATGAACTTTGTCGCAGGCCGGATGTATTCGCCGTCAGCCGCATTCAACTGGTGGAGCCGGCCATCCCACGACGCCGCGTAGATGACGTACTTGCCCGCCTCGCTGCCCGGGCCGATCGTCACATTGGCGGTCATCCCGCCGGGACAAAGCACGCTCGGCCTCCGACCCGGGGGGTCCTCGTAATTGCTGTCAAAGTGCCGCTTCCAGACGATCTTCCCCGTCTCGGCATCGATCGCATACAGATTGTCCGAGACACCGGCTTGAATCACAAGCTCCTTGGGCCCGGCAGCCGTATTCACCCTTCCGATCACCAGCGGCTCCAGCAGCGAATGCATCTGCCGCGGCTGATTGTCGAGCTTCACCCTCCAGATTAGTTGTAGATCTTTGACGTTTGAAGTGGTGAGGATCTTCTCGTCGCGCTGCCAGTTGGTGCGCTTGGTATCACCGCCGTCGGTTAGCCAGTCCGCGGCAAAAGCCGCTACCGCCATCAGCGACAGCGGAAGCAGAAGGCATCGTGTCAAGGCTATTCTCCTTTGCTAAGCGCTGAGCTTTCGAAGTTTGGTCACGCGACCTACCTCGACCCATTCAACCACAAAGATATTCCCGTTGCGATCGAAGCACGCGCCATGGGGACAAATAAATTGTCCGGGGATGAACTTGTCGCGCGGCTGAGTCCGAAGCGGATTGTTCCAGTTGGCCGCATTCGAGTCACCCAGGTGCTGGACCACTTTGTTGTTGCGGTCCATCACCGTCACGCGCCCGTGCAGATCGGGAATCACGACGTTGCCTTTATGCTCATCAAAATGACATGGCAAGCGGAAGCCGGTCACGAAGTCGATGTGCTTGCCGTCCGCGGTGAATCTCTGCAGACGATTATTGCGCCGGTCCGCGACCACCAGCACCGGATCCTTGCCGCGGGTATCCATCCACAAGCCATGGGGTTCGTTGAGCTGTCCCGCCTCAGACCCTTTGCCACCGAACGTTCGGATGTACTCGCCCTTGCGATTGTATTGGTTGATGAAATAGGATCCGTACCCGTCGCCCACATAAACATCGCCATTGGGCGCGATGGCTACGTTGGTCGGGTTATAGCGCTTCGGGGCGCCGTCCGATCCAGGCTTATACGCATCCACCTCTGGCGGACGGTCAATCTTCCAAACAATATCGCCCTTCAGCGACGTCTTCACAACCGACGCCTGCATGTCCGGCTGCTGAGCCGCGTTGGGATTCCCGGCGGTCAACGTCAGGTAAAGGAACTCGTCAGACCCTTCTTTTCGGATATGGAGCCCATGCGCCACGCCGCGGAACTGCTTGCCCCAGGAGCGGATGAACTTGCCCTTGCTGTCGAACACCACCATACTGTCGGGGCTCTCGCTTCCCGCCGACACCGTGTGGTGCACATAAATGTTGCCTTGCGAGTCTTCAACAACGCCGTGTGTGTTGCCGTACTTGATGTGGGAAGGTAGTTCGCCCCAATCGTGAATGGCTTCGTATTGGAAGGCGCCTTCGCCAAGAACCGGAGCCCTTGTGCCAGCCTTATCCTGAGCTTTCAGAATGATTGGCGCTGCGGCGCCCGCGACGGCCAGCAGTGTTCGACGCGTCATAGTTGAGGTTTCCTCGCTCACGAAAACAGGGCCTTGATCGGCTTACCCTTACCGTCATTGGTCACGTACACCGGTCGCTTCTCTACAACGAAGGCGTGGTCCGGCGGAATACCCAAAGCATGATATAACGTCGCATGCAAGTCTTCCACCGGCACTGGATTCTCAAGGGTAGTGCATGGCCTTTCATCGGCGGTCTTTCCGTACACCACGCCCTTCTTGATACCGCCCCCGAACAGCAGCACGGATCCCGCGGCAGTGAAATGGCGGTGCATGCCGTAATGCTTGATGTCGCTCATCACGTCCGGAGTCTTGGCTTGATCTTTGACTTCTTTGCCCACCTTGCCTTCCGTAATCGCATCGCGGCCGAACTCGCTCGCCAGCACAACAAGAGTGCGATTCAGCAGTCCGCGCTCCTCCAGGTCAAGGACGAGCTGGGCGATCGGCGCATCGATCACGCTCTTCATCATCTTTGCCCGTTCATGGCCGTTCTCGTGCGAATCCCAGTAGCGGAAGGGGATATACTCGGTAGTCACCTCCACAAATCGCGCACCCGCTTCCACCAGGCGGCGAGCCAGCAAACAGCTCTGTCCGAACCGGCTTGTATTGTATACGTCCAGGCTCTTCTTCGGCTCCAAAGACAAGTCAAACGCCTTGGCCGAAGGCGAAGTGAGCAGTCGATCTGCGGCATCGATCGAGCGCATCAGCGACTCGCGTTGAAAGTCGCTCCCGTGCCGGTATATCGGTTCATTCGCCACCAACCGCTTGTACAACCTGCGACGGCTTCGAAAGCGAGTGTCTCCAAGTTCGGCGGGCGGACGCACCGCAGACGCCGCATCCGCCGGATTGGTGATAAGAAAAGGTGCATGCTCGGTCCCTAGAAAGCCCGCGGTGTGAAATGCCTTGAGCGATGCGCTTTCCGCGCCGATCTCCAGATTCTGGCCGATGGAGAAAAACGCCGGCATGGTCGGAGTCCTCGGCCCAAGCGTTTTCGCCACCACGGAGCCCAGATGCGGCACCGCCATCGGCTGGGGTGGGATATAGCCTGTGTGCCAGTGATATTGATGCCGCGAGTGAAGGATGAATCCCAGGTCCGCCGCTTGGAACGTACGAATCAGTGCTCCCCGGTTCATCACGCGCGCGACCCGCTCGAGTCCCTGCGAGATCTTGATATTGTCCACGACCGTGTCGATGCTCGGAAACGTGCTCAAGACCTGCTCGGTACGAACCCCGGGCGCGAATGGCGTGTACCGCTTGGGGTCCCACGTCTCGGTTTGAGCCATCCCACCCGCCATCCAGAGCACGATGATGGAATCCGCCGCGGCGGCACGATCCGCTGCCTTCAGCATCTGAGGCTCACGGCCGGCGAGAGCGGCCAGCATCGCGGCACTCGTCGCTCCCATGAACCCGCGTCGGCTCACGAGCGAAGCGATTGTCTGTTCTTCGGCAGTCATGCGTGTCATCTCAGTAGATCAGTTGGAACTCGGGTTTCATCATCAGCGCCCACAGCAAATCCGCTAATCCTTCCGCGGACGGTTTACGGCGACGCGCGGGATCTGCCAGGGCCGCTTCGGCATGCCTGCGCTCAACCGGTGACGGAGCCCGGCCCAAGGCGTATAGGAACACTCGCTCGACAATCGCGGGAGCGCTTGTAAGCGACGGCGGAGCAGGCAGCGGTGTCTCAGCAGTCACTGGCGTAAGGCGTTCCATGTTGGGCTCCTCGCGAAAGATAAAGAACCGCACGTTGGGCATGATGTCATTCGCCTGGTCCTTGCCTTCGAGCCCTGCGCGTCCGCGAAGCCGCGTGTAGGCCTTGCCTGCGATGTCATAAACAAGCTTCGACGGAGTCTTCACGCGTATTCCGGAACTCATCGACCCGTCGAGCTCAATAGGCCCATCCCCCGCCCGTATGGCGGACTCATCAACCGGCTTCAAGTCGGTGAGAGGAGTCACTCCATTCGGGCCAACGAGTTCGACGCCGGCCCAAGCCGCCTCCACGCGCTCGGGAGAATACGAGCCTGTATCCTGCACCAGCAGCCAAAGCTTGGTTGCACCGCCGATCTCCACATCGAAAGATGCTCCACGGCCATTCCTACGGGAGGGCCGATCGAAAAGACTTGTTGGTTCCGGGGGTAGTTCGCCAAGCATTCTCCGCGCGCCTCGCAGAAGGCGGTGAGTCAATGTCTCGCCATTCACCAGTTCGAGTGCCTGGAGCGTAGTCGCGCGACTCTCCCGTGTCGAGTACACCTGATCGCGAATAGGACGGCCAAGAGCGCGAGTCAAAGGTGTCGCCGCCGTGCGCCACTCGCGCGTGTAGGCGCCGGGCAGCGGGGCGGAAGGCGCGGGAGCAGGTACAGGCTCGGGTAGGACAGCGGGCGCTTCAGCGCGGTTTGCCGGCGCTCCGGGATCCCCCGAGCCGCTGTGTGCCGCTCCCGATAAGTTCTGAGTCGGGACAGGGACGTTCTCGCGACTGACTTGGCTTTCGGTGGGCTGGTACACGCTCCACTCCCCCGTGATGGAACCTATCGCGTCGGCGAACTGCTCTGCGCTCATCCTTCTCACTTCCGGGCCCCGAAAGACGAACCGCTTCGCTGTATCTTTACCGCGTGCAACCGACGGCATCTGGTATGCGCGTGAAGATACGATCGTCGCAATCAGGTGCTTGAGATCGTATCGATGCTCGACAAAGTCACTGGCAAGCCAGTCGAGCAATGCCGCATTCCACGGCTCGCCGTCCATGTCGTCGGGGTCTTCGACCAACCCACGGCCAAACAACCGTTGCCAAACACGATTGACTAACGTGCGCGGGAGTCGCCCATTGCGCGGGTCAGTAAAGATCGCCGCGGCCGTGGCGCGCCGGTCCTCGAGCGAGTCCGATGGCGCCGCGCGATCCAGCTCGGGATAAAGGAAAGCCGGCTCGGCGAAATCCTGCTGCGCCACATCGCAGCGATACAACTGCAGCCGCGGCGCGGGCGAGAAGTAGCTCGCCATCGCATATGCTTCCTTCAGCTTCCACTTGCTGACAAAGCTGTCGTGGCACGCGTTGCACTTCAG
>DASQDN010000222.1:0-2422 GCA_035634155.1 Bryobacteraceae bacterium
CAGTGTTCCTCATCGAGCACCCGCCCGTAGTCATCGTCCTGAGCGCCGCGATCGCCGGAGCGTTCATCGTTTATCGCCACACCGCGAATCTCGCCAGGATCCGCGCCGGTAACGAGCACGTCTTCTCGTTCCGCGGAGCCAGGCGGTGAACGCGCTTGCGATCCTCGGCGCCGGCAGTTGGGGAACGGCGCTGGCGATTGCCTTAGCACCGCGGTTTGACACCATTCGCCTTTGGGCGCACGACCCCGGCTTAGCCGATCAGATCCGTGCCTCCCGAGAGAACACGCCGTACCTCCCAGGCTTCCTCCTTCCGCCGAACGTCGAGCCGTTGGAGGACCTCGGTCACACCTTGGACAACGCCAGTATCGTGTTGCTGGTTGCGCCCTCGCAGCACCTGCGCGCGGTACTCCGCCGGGCGCTGCCGCACCTTCATGCCGGAATGCGATTCGTCAGCGCCACCAAAGGCATTGAAACCGGAACCCTCGATCGCATGTCCGAGATCATCCGCGCCGAGTGCCCCTTTCCCGCACGGGTGGCGACGCTGTCCGGTCCTACATTCGCTCGCGAGATTGCTAACGGAGAGCCTGCCGCTGTCGTGATTGCATCCCCCGACGATCAACTGGCCTGCTGCGTTCAATCCGCCTTCTCCGGCCCCTGTCTTCGTCTTTACACCAACGGCGATCAGATTGGAGTAGAGCTCGGCGGCGCGTTGAAAAATGTAATCGCGATCGGCGCCGGCATCGTGCAGGGCTTGGGACTGGGAAACAACACGATTGCGGCGCTCATCACCCGGGGACTCGCCGAGATCACACGTTTATCTGGCGCGGCCGGAGGAGAAGCAAAAACACTGGCCGGACTTGCAGGCCTCGGAGACCTGGTGCTGACCTGCACCGGCGATCTGTCGCGCAATCGCCGCGTCGGGATTGAGTTGGGAAAGGGGCACGCCCTCACCGATATCCTGGCGAGCACAAAGATGGTCGCCGAAGGCGTCGAAACCACCTACGCCGCCGCCGACCTGGCCGCGAAACTAGGCGTCGAGATGCCGATCGTCAGTCAGATGCACGCGGTTCTGCGCGAAGGAAAACCCCCTCGGGACGCGATCCGCTACCTGATGGATCGGCAACTCCGCAGTGAGTAACAGAGGGGGCGCAACTTCTGGCCGCGAATAGTGTTTACTCAAACATGATGGCGGTTGCGGCCCTGGAAAGGGATGCCGAGCTGATGCTGCGAGTTCGCGATGGCGACTCCACCAGCTTTGCGCTCCTTCTAGAGCGGCATCGGAATCCGGTGGTCCACTTTCTGTACCGCATGGTCCAGAATCAGGCTGTCGCCGAGGAGTTGGCGCAGGAGGTGTTCCTTCGCGTCTACCGGTCGCGCGGTTCGTATGAGCCAACGGCGAAGTTCAGCACGTGGCTGTTCCGCATCGCGACTCATCTGGCGCTGAACTGGATCCGCGACGGCCGGCATGAAAAGGCGCTGGAAAGTCTGGACTCGCCGGCCGGAGCCGACGATGCTCCAATGCGACAGTTCTCCGATGGCGCGCCCTCAGTGGAGCAAACGTTGGTGCGTCAAGCACGAATGGCGGAAATCCGGGCGGCTATCGAGGCCTTGCCCGAGAAACAGAAGGCGGCTGTGCTGATGCATAAGTACCAGGAGATGGAATATTCGCAGATTGCGTCGGTGCTAGGCTGCTCGGAATCGGCTGTGAAGTCGCTAGTGTTTCGGGCATATCAAACCCTACGCGCGCGCCTGGCGCATATGGCGTGACCGAAGGAGATCCTCGAATGAACTGCCCCTTGCAAACCACGGAATCGACGGAGATCCTGATTGAGTTCTGCGCCGGAACGCTGCCCGCGGGAACGGCAGCCGAGTTGCGGCGCCACATTGATGTCTGCCCCGATTGCCGCGCCTTCACGTCCGCTCAGCAAGAAGTTTGGCGGGCAATGGATGATTGGGAAGCCAAGCCCGTCAGCGCGAGCTTCGACCGCCGGCTGTACGACCGAATCGCGGAAGAGGAAAAGCCTCGCTCGTGGAAGCAATGGCTTGCAGGATACGCAGGCTGGCGTCCCGCCATGGCTGCCGGCGTTGCCACAGCAGGCGTGGCGCTGATGTTATTCGTTGGCATGCCGGATGAAACCTCAAGCCCGGTTGCTGCGCCCGTCGGTGTAGAGAACTCCCGAGTCGACTCCATAGAGCCCGAGCAGGTGGAGCGGACCTTGGAAGACTTGGAGATGCTGAATCAATTGGCGGCATCCTCCACCCAGGATTTGTAAGAAGACCATGCGTTCCGCATTTATCGCCGCGGTTGCCGCTCTCCTCCTGAGCACAGGCACGCTGTGTGCTCAGCCGCGCCGCCCAATGCCCCGGCCAGCGCCGAAAACTGGAGCTGTCATCGAGCGCCTGAACCGCATGACTCCAGAGG
>DASQDN010000223.1:0-6851 GCA_035634155.1 Bryobacteraceae bacterium
GCTCGTGGCATGAAGCTGGCCGGCACGGGACTGCGAACAAACCCTTTGTACGCACGAGCGTCATCGCTTGCGCTGCTGGTGATTGGGCTGATCCTCGGCATGGCGACGATCGACGGATGGACGATCGTTCGGTATTACGGCGCGAAGAGTTCAGGCGCGGTCGCCGGCGGCGACTGGCGCGATCCGGTATTCGGACACAGTCTGTCTTACTACTTCTTCGATCTACCTTTCTATTCACAGCTCCTCTCCTTTCTGGTCGCGCTGGCGTTTGCGACCGCGGTTATTTATTGGCTGACGGCTCGCGGCTGGATGATCCAGCAGCAAACGCGCGACCTGCGTGACGGCGTTACCATCAACATTCAAGACTTGAAGCTCGGCAACGGCCCCGAGCCGCTGCTGCTGCGCAGCGTGATTGCGGTGTTCCTTCTCGGAATGGCCGCGAAAGCCTACCTGGACCGGTACGACTTTCTGTATAGCGACCACGGCTTCATGGTGGGCGCCGACTACGTGAACACCAACATCGGCATCCCGCTGCAATGGATGTCCGTCGCCGCCTTCGTCATTGCCGCGATGTTTGCGCTCGCGGGCCGATGGAAGTGGGCGGTTGCGCCGATCCTGCTGATCGTGGTCCGCGCGGTGATTCCGCCCATCGTCTCGACCGCTTATGTGAAGCCGAACGAACTCGACTTGCAGCGGCCGTACATTAAGAGCCACATCGAAGCGACGCGCTCGGCTTACGGCCTGAACACGCGCCTGAAAGAGGTACAGCACCCCGGCGTTTCGGAGGCCGCGATCGATCCGGTTCGCAACCAGCCTTTGCTCGACAACGTGCGCTTATGGGATTGGCGAGCCTTCCACGACACCGTCACGCAGTTACAAGCGCTGCGGCAGTATTACGTCTTTTCGGATACCGACGTGGATCGGTACATGATCGACGGCAAACTGCAGCAGGTGATGGTTGCTCCGCGCGAGCTCGACATCCGGCAGCTTCCGGACGCGCGAGCTAACTGGATCAACGGCCACTTCATCTACACCCACGGCTACGGCCTTGTGATGGCGGACGCGACCAAAATCACGGGCAATGGACAGCCCGTTTTCCTGGCCAAGGATGCGCCTCCCACGCTGTTGACCAAGAGCTTGCAATTGACCCGGCCCGAACTCTACTACGGCGAGAGCACTCACGAGCCGGTGTTTGTCCGAACCGAGCAGCCGGAGTTCAACTACCCGGCCGGATCGGACAACGTTCAGACCCGGTACGAAGGCAAAGGCGGCATTCCGATCGACGGCTTCGGCATGCGCCTGGCAGCGGCCCTTGCTTATACCGACCGCAACATCCTGCTGACCGGAGTTCTGACTCCGGAGAGCCGGATGATGATCAACCGAGGCGTCCGCGAGCGAGTTTCAAAGCTTGCTGACTTCCTTCAATGGGACACCGATCCATACCTAGTGCTCTCCGAAGACGGCCGGTTGATCTGGATGATCGATGGCTACACCGCTTCGTCGCGCCACCCATTCTCGCGGCGCGTCCGCATGGGCGAGATGGGAGTGTTCAACTACATTCGTAACTCGGTGAAGGCCACCGTAGACGCTTACGATGGATCGGTCCATCTATACGTGTTCGATGACACGGACCCCATCATCCGTGCTTACCAGGCGATCTTCCCTTCGCTGTTCCGGCCCGGCGCCGAATTGCCGCAAGGCCTGCGCGCCCATGTGCGGTATCCGGAGACTTACTTCCAGGCACAGACCGAGATTTATCGCGCGTTCCACATGCAGGTTCCGGAAGCCTTCTATAACAAGGAAGACCTATGGGACGTCGCCAAGAACGTGTATTCGCAGGCGCAGGGGAGTGAAGGCCTGGCGCCTACGTATGTGGTGGCGACGCTGCCGGGCGAGACAACGCCCGAGTTCCTGCTGCTGCAATCGTTCACGCCGCGCAGCAAAGACAACCTGATCGGCGTGATGGCCGCGAGGTGCGATCCCGAGCACTATGGCGAGATCGTGGTCCTCCAGCTTTCCAAGCAGAGCCTCATCTATGGCCCGCTGCAGATCGAAGCCCGGATCGATTCGGACCAGGTCATTGCCAAGGACCTTTCGCTTTGGAACCAGCAAGGCTCGCAGGTGCTGCGCGGCCAGATGCTGGTGCTGCCGATCGACAACACGTTCCTATATGTGGAGCCGATCTACATCCAGTCGTCCCAGGCCCGCATGCCGCAGTTGAAAAAAGTGGTGCTGGCCATGGGCAACCGGCTCATTTACCGCGATACCTACGACGAGGCGCTCGCAGAGTTGACGGGCGGCGCTCCCAGGACCGCTCCTGCGGCGGCAGCGCCGGAGGCGCCTGCTACGACCACGACTTCAACCACTGCGGCGCCTGCGGCCGCAACTCCGCCGGCTCCCACTGCCGCGAACCTCGAGCAAGTCAGACAGATCTTACGGCGCTACCGCGAACTCTCGTCTCAGGGACGATGGTCGGAAGCGGGCAGGGAACTGGAAGCGCTGGAGAAGCTGGTTGGCCGGTACTCCAGCGCATAACGCAAGCCCGCTGCTTTGATTTCGGCTTCGGGAATTCCGAAGCGGTCTCGCGCGATGGCGTACTCGGCGAGCAGGGATGTCCGGAACAACGCCGGATCATCCGTGTTGATGATGACGGGCACCCCGGCATCGTAGAGACGACGGACCGGGTGCGCCTCGATCGACGGGACTGCGCCCGTGCAGACGTTGGAGGTGATGCAGACCTCCAACGGGATGTCGTCGTCGCGAAGGCGACGCATCAGTTCTGGATCTTCGGCGGCTCGGATGCCGTGCCCGATGCGACAGGCGCCAAGTTCCACGCAGGCCCACACGGACGCGGGTCCATCGACTTCGCCGGCATGCGGGACGAGCGCGAGTCCGTTGCGCGTGGTGAAGGTGAATACGTCGCGGAACCATTCGGCGGGCCCGTTCACTTCGTCGCCTCCAATGCCGAACGCGACGACGCCTTCATTCTTGCGTTCCACCGCGATCTCGGCGACGCGCATCGCAGGCTCGGCGCCGAACTGACGGATTGCGTCGAAGACCCAGCGGATCTGCAGCGGAGCCTCGGCAGCTTCTCGCGTGAGCGCGTCGATAATGCCGTGTACGTTCTGCTCCTTCCAGAGGACGACTCCGATCGAGATCGTGATCTCCGCGTAGACGACGCCTTGATCCGCAAGCTTCCGAAAGCAGCGCCGCGCCGCGATCGCATAGTGCTCCGGTTCGCGTAACTGGCGGTTTACCCAGACGTAGCTGCGGAGAAAGCCGGCGAAGTCCGAGAACTGAAAGTTCTCCTCTACTTCGGGGAGAGACAGGGAAGGATTGATCTCGAGTAGTGTCTCAGGCTCAATGGAACCTTCCAGATGCAAATGCAGTTCAGCCAGCACTACTTGCCATAATAGCGGCGATGTCTCTCGATTCCCCCGTTATCGAAACGAACAACGAGATCGAAGCGATTGTCGGGGGGTACCACGGGGATGCATTTCGCATCCTGGGTCCACATGCGCTGGTAGATGCGAAAGACGGCTCGGCCCGATGGGCCGTGCGGGCGTGTCTGCCGCATGCTTCGTCGGTGGAGTGCCTGCTGGACGGGCAGGCGTTCGCGATGGAGAAGAAGCATGCCCACGGATTTTTCGAAACCTTGTTCAATCGAGAGCCGCTGGGGTATCGCTTTCGAGTGCATTTGTGGAGCGGAGCCGTTGAGACGGTGGACGACCCATATCGTTTTCCGCCGCTGTTGAGCGACTTCGATATCTACCTTCACGGTGAGGGGACGAATTACGAAAGCTACAACACGCTGGGCGCACACATCGTGGAGGCGCTTGGTGTCAAGGGTGTGCGGTTCAGCGTATGGGCGCCCAATGCGGAAGTGGTCACGGTGGTGGGTGAGTTCAACCATTGGGACACGCGGCGGCATCCGATGCGACTTCGCAGCGGCGGCATCTGGGAGCTGTTCCTGCCTGAGGCGGGCGAAGGCTGCATCTATAAATACTATGTCCGCTCGAAGCATTTCGGATACCGACAACTGAAGTCGGACCCATATGGATTTGCCTGCGAAGTGTCGCCCAAGTCGGCGTCGGTGGTGGCGGAGATCAACCGGTACGAATGGCACGACCAGGCATGGATGGAACGGCGGGCGCAGACGAACCTGTTGAAGCAGCCGATGGCTGTGTACGAAGTCCACGTGGAATCGTGGATGCGCAAGCCCGATGGCACGAGTTTGACGTATCGCGAGATGGCGGTCTCGCTGGTTGAGTACATCAAGGAGATGAACTACACCCATATCGAGCTGCTGCCATTGATGGAACATCCGTTCTCGGGCTCGTGGGGTTACCAGGTGATCGGGTATTATGCGCCAACATCCCGCTTCGGCACTCCCGAGGATTTCATGTTCCTGATCGACACGTGCCACCAGAACGGCATCGGCGTGATCATGGACTGGGTTCCGGCGCACTTTCCGAAAGACGCGCATGGGCTCGCGTTTTTTGACGGCACGGCGTTGTACGAGCACGCCGATCCACGCAAGGGCGAGCATCGCGATTGGGGCACGCTGATCTTCAACTATGGGCGCAATGAGGTTCGGACGTTCCTGATTTCCAATGCGGTTTTCTGGCTGAAGAAGTATCACATCGATGGGTTGCGTGTGGACGCGGTGGCGTCGATGTTGTACCTGGATTATTCGCGGAAGGCCGGCGAATGGATCCCGAATCAGTTTGGAGGCAACGAGAACCTGGAAGCGATCTCGCTGCTGCGCACCTTCAACGAGGTGGCCCATAAGATTGAAGGCGCGGTCACGATTGCTGAGGAATCGACGGCGTTTCCTGGTGTTTCCAAGCCCACCTATTTGAATGGACTCGGGTTCACGATGAAGTGGAACATGGGCTGGATGCATGACATGCTCAACTACTTCACTCAGGAGCCCATTCATCGCAAGTATCATCACGGCAATATTACCTTCAGTCTTTTGTACGCGTTCACGGAGAATTTTGTGCTGCCGATCTCGCATGACGAGGTGGTGCACGGCAAGAAGTCGCTGCTGATGAAGATGCCTGGCGATGAGTGGCAGAGGTTTGCCAATGCTCGCGCGTTTGTTGCTTATATGTGGGCGCATCCCGGCAAGAAGCTCTTCTTTATGGGCTGCGATATCGGCAGTCCTTGGGAGTGGAACAATGACATGTCCGTGCCCTGGGATTTGCTGCAGTACGACTATCACAGCAAGCTGCAGTTGCTGGTGAAGGAGTTGAACCGGTTATACCGGTCCGAGCCCGCGCTGTACGAGGTCGACTTCCACCATAGCGGTTTTGAATGGGTCGACTTCCACGATGCTGACAATTCGACCATCGCGTTTATGCGGCGCGCCGACGATGGACGCTTCGTGCTGTTCTGCTGCAACTTCACGCCAGTACCGCGGTCGGGGTATCGCTTCGGAGTGCCGGTTGAAGGCTTCTATGAAGAGATCCTCAACACCGATTCCGAGATTTTTGGCGGCGGTAACCTAGGCAATGGCGGAGTGGTCTCGACGGAGGCTACCGCTTGCCACGGACGGCCGTTCAGTTTGGTGTTAACACTGCCTCCTTTGGCGGTGGTTGCGTTCCGATTGCGTCGTTAGGCGGCCTCTGCCGTGCATGCGGCTGCTTGGGCGGCGGCACCCTCGGCCGGCTGCTGCGATGTTTGCGAAGCGAAGCCAAGTTCCGTATTCGTGAGCGGCTTTTCGGCTTCGCGCTTTTCTTCGAGATCTTCTGCCCACGCCAATTCCAGTGAATTGTCGGCTCGTTCCTTTTTGGCTTTGAGGAGTTCGCGCATGGCGGTGTCGTATTCCTTTTGGACGCTGTTTTGGTAGCGGAGGAAGAGGCGCATGCGTGCCATTTCCGCCGGATCGGCGAAGAGGTTGGCTAGCGCGGTGTCGGGGTCGCTAGCCGGGTTGTCGGCGAGGTGGGCGTCGATGCGGCCGGTGAAGAAGGCAGTCTCGACGCGGGTGAAGCGCTTGAGGCGCCAGGCGGCGGCGATGACTCGGTCGGCCAGGAGTTTCTCGACGGCGGTGTATGCGCGCAGGTCTTTGCGTAGCGCAGTGGCGAAGGCGTCGTAGTCGGCCTGGCTTTCGCCGGGGATGACGGCTTGCTTGCTGGTGAGGCCGTGGGCGAGGCCGTTGAAGCGGGTCTTGGATGTGTCGTTCGGTCCGGTGGAGTGGGTCGCGTTGGCGCGGTTGGCTAAGGCTTTCGCTGCGGATGACATGGTTTTTACGCTCCTTAAATGGAAAAAGGGAGCCCCGTTAGCAGGGGTTCCCTTTGTTTTCAGTGTCGCATGCGGTGTCAAGAGGCGCAGGAGCGATGTTGTTGATTTCGTGGGGAAAAGTGGCGTGTGAACGCCTTGCTGGCCCGGCAGTAATTCGCGCACTACAATAGCCGGATGGCAGAGTATCGCGACGTGCGGCGCATCGCGCCGTGGTGGATGTGCGCGCTGGTACTGGTTATCTTCAATTTCTTCGCTTGGATGATTTGGGTGAATGCCGCTGCGCCCGTTAAGGAGGGCGTTTATACCCGTGTCCCCATTCCTCCGTTCTTTCTTTTCGCTTACCTGACGCTGGCATGCCTGTTCAATCGGCGGTCGGTGATCGCGACGCGGGAGGGAGTCAGGCTCTCGAACTTTCCTGTCCCGCTGCTGTCCGGCGAAACGATTCCTGCCGATCGGATTACGCTCTGCTACTACTACAGTGTGATGACAACGTCGGATGGCGGGGGTGAGCCGTTCGCTATCGGACACGTCATAGGAGTTGAGACTCGGGACGGCCGACAGGTGGATCTTTCCGAGCAGTTCAAGACCCTCATCGAAGCCCGGAA
>DASQDN010000224.1:0-8609 GCA_035634155.1 Bryobacteraceae bacterium
TTAGGAATGATGTTGCCCGGGAACGGAGTGCGTACGAAGTTGGCGCGCTTATCCGGATCCGTGCGGACGGTCAGCGGATCGTAGATGATGAAGCGCGATGCGTTCGGCAGGTTCAATAGGCTCGAGAAGTCGCCTTCACGATTGGCCATCGTCGGCACGGTGATGTTGACGTTGTTGGGCTCTTCCGACTTGCTGTCCTTGAAGCCGTTGTAGCTGAAGAAGAAGAACAGCTTGTCCTTGCCGTTGTACAGGCCGGGGATCACGACGGGACCGCCGACGCTTGCGCCCCAGTTGTTCGACCGGCCCGAACTCTGTTTGGGCTCATTGCGGAGTTGGTTGGCCAAGCTCGAGTTCCCACCCGCTTCGGCCGCCGCGATTCGTCGGTAGTAATTCTGCTTGGTGAAGAACGGAGTTCCGTTCCAACGCTGCTGCCAGTGCTGCTCGGTCAACGTGCCGTGTAGCTGGTTGGTTCCTGACTTGCTGATCATCTGCACGGACACGCCGGTAGTATGACCTACAGATGCGTCGAAGTTCGAGGTTTCCACCTTGAACTCCTGCAGCGTATCGCTATAAGGGAGATACGCGGCTCGGCGGCGATTTCCATTGTTCGACACGCCGTCGATCGACCATTCATTGCCACCCACGGCGCCGCCTGTGCTGTAGTCGGACGCTCCCAGGTTCGAGTGCAGCGCCATATAGTTATTCACGCCGCTCGATTGGACACCTGGGGCGTACTTCACCAGAAGCATCGCCGAATTCCCCATGACGGGCAGGTCCATAATAGATCGGTTGTCGAGGACACGGCCCGAGGTGGCGGCGTCGGTTTCCAGCGCGCTTGTCTCACCGGTCACCGTGATGCTTTCTGCCTGGCTTCCCACCGTCAACGATAGATTAAGTTGCAATCGGGTACTCGTTTGGAGCGTGACGCCGTCGCGAACGTTCGTTTTGAATCCAACGGCTTTCGCTTCAATCCGGTAGACGCCGGGGAGTAAGAGGTTGGCTTCGTACCTTCCGGAGTCATTGCTGGTGAGCGACACCGACACGTTGGTCTCGCTGTTGGTGACCACAACAGACGCGCCGGCGATCACGGCCCCGGTGGGATCCTGAACGATGCCGCCGATAGTACTGCGAGTTTCTTGCGCGAGGATCGTCGGAGCCGAACTCGCCAGCGCGAGCGCCGCAAGCAACATAAAACGACCGAGTTTCATTAGACTGTCCTTTGCCACGGGGGGAAATTACCAGAAGAAGCGCGATGGACTTGCATCTACTGCGAACTTGAATCCGAGACTCCCCCAACCGCTTTCAGCTTTGCAATAAGTATGGACCTATCCAGCGAGGCCGGCAACGCTAGGGAGGCTATGAATGACGGCATGCCGGAGGCTACGTTTTGTCGCAGGAATTTCTGATATGCTGCCGATATAACTGCTAGAAACGGCTGTTACACCTGTTAGAACAAATGGTTCCGCCAGACCGCGCCGGGTGACTATGTGATTGGAAACGAGTTGAATGTAAAGGTGGACGGTGCTGCCATTCGGGAGCACTTGGCGCGCTTGCTCGATAGCGAAGGTTTTCGAAGAAGCGAACGCTCCAAGCAGTTCCTCCAGTTCATCGTCGAGCGGACGCTCGAAGGGCGCGAGTCCGAACTGAAAGAGCGGACGATCGGGATCGAGGTTTTCGGCCGAGCCGCCGACTACGACCCGGCGACCGACTCGATCGTACGCGTGAAAGCAACCGAGATCCGGCGACGGCTTGCACAGTATTACGATACCTGCGGCGACACTGAGTCCATCCATATCGATCTGCCGCCCGGAACCTACGTTCCGCTCTTCCACAACACGCACGAGGCGCCGAGTCCAGCGTTGGTTCTGGAGCGCGCGGACGTTGACGACACGGCGCCACTCCCCGCCGTCGATGCCGCTGATTCCGCGAAATCGTCGGGTAAACCAAAGTGGATCGCCGTGGGTACACTACTTTTGGCCGCCCTCTCAGTGGCGGTCGTGGTTCCCCTGCTGCGTTCGCCCGCGGGGCCGTCGGGCATGGATGCGTTCTGGCAGCCCGTGTTCGATCGCCAGGAGCAGCCGATCCTGCGCCTACCGGAGTCCCAGTTGTATGTGTTTCGACCCGAGGCTCGACGAGCGTTGGATGAGCGTGCAAGCGGCGAGGTCCGCATCCATGCCGACGAGTACCGGAAAGTCGCCGGCTTCCACGTTTCAGTGCCAACCTTCTACGCGGCCATGGACATCGCGCTCTTTTTGCAGCGTCGAGGCCGCACGCCCCGCATGCAGCCGGGATCGAATTTGAAACCGGATGAGTTGCGCCGTCACCCGATCATTGCCGTCAGTTCCCGTCCACAGGAGTGGGCGATGGGCGAATCCTCACGCGTTCGTTTCCGCATCTTTCCCGTTGAAGTAGGCCAGGTCGCGGCCAAATGGATTCAGGACTCGACCGATCCCGGACGTTCCTGGCGCGCCGACGGCGTATTTCCGTTCGAAGCGCAGACGGTGGATTACGGGCTAATTACTCGCGTGTTCGACCGCGCGAATGGCAATGTCGCCATCACAGTGTCAGGCATCACCAGCTTCGGCAGCCAGGCCGCCGCTTCGTTCCTGACCAATCCCGAAGGATGGAGCCAAATGCAAGTGATCGCGCCCGCGGATTGGGAAAAGAAGAATCTGCAGATCGTGCTGAAGACAAACCTGGTGGGTCTTACGCCCAGCGCCGCTCAGGTGGTCGCCGTTCACTGCTGGTGACGATGAGTGGCCCCTGTAGGACTTGAACCTACGACCAATCGATTATGAGTCGACTGCTCTGACCAACTGAGCTAAGGGGCCGCCGCCGAACCGACTATCGCTTCCCTTGAATCTAGCATGCTTCGCCTTAGGACTAACGTAATGGGGCTAACCCGCCGATAACGGTTCTTGACCCGTAGATTTGAGCGTTTCCGTGCCCGAACACGTCAAAGATACGGGCGCGAAATTTTTTTTGAGCTGTTTCGAGCCGCAATCGCGCGTTCTCGTTATATGTGGTTCTCGTCCGTTGAGAGGAGCATCAAAGAAGACAATGGATCCCGGTAAATCTAAACGCCGCACTTACGAATGCAGTCCGCGTAAAAAGAGTATTCGTCCTCACAAGTCCGAAGCAAACCTCCAGCGCCGCCGCGAGCGCCTGAACCTGCCGTTCGCCTCCGACTGGCGTTCCTCCTGCCTGGGGTACACCCGCCGCTACCTTTAAAGCGCGGGCGAGTGACCTGCCCCTCCACCCCTACAATAGAAGGATGCAGGACATTCTGAGAATCGGCGGGCGCGAGTTCACCTCGCGGCTGTTCGTGGGCACCGGAAAGTACCGGAGCTTCCAGGAAATGGCTCGGTGCCATGAGGCATCGGGCGCGGAAGTGGTGACGGTCGCGGTTCGGCGCATCAACCCGACGAGTGGCTCCAAAGAAACCTTAATCGATTATATTGACCGCGAGAAGATGTTCATCCTGCCGAACACCGCTGCGTGTTACACGGCGGATGAGGCAATCCGAACGGCTCGTTTGGGTCGCGAACTCGGTCTGTCGAACTGGGTGAAGCTCGAAGTAATCGGCGACGAAGAGACGCTCTTCCCTGACAACACCGGACTGCTGGAAGCTACGACCGTACTCGCGAAGGAAGGCTTTGTCGTACTCCCGTATACAACGGATGACTTGATCAATGCCCGCCGGTTGATCGATGCAGGCGCTGCGGCCGTGATGCCGCTGGGCGCGCCGATCGGCTCCGGACTGGGAATCCAGAATCTGACCAACCTGCGGATCCTTCGCGAGAAGATTACTTCGACGCCGCTGATTGTGGACGCGGGCGTGGGCACGGCTTCGGATGCGGCCATCGCGATGGAACTCGGCTACGATGGCGTGCTGATGAATACCGCGATCGCGGCCGCTGAAGACTCGGTGATGATGGCGGAAGCGATGAAGCACGCAGTTATCGCCGGCCGCTGCGCGTACCTCTCGGGACGCATGCCCAAGAAGTTGTACGCAACTGCGAGCAGTCCGATGGAAGGCGTGGTTCGCTAGCTTCAGGTTGCTCCTCTCCCGTATTTCACGTCCGAGGCTGCGGCGTTGTGTGGGATCGTGGCAGTTCGTGTGAGCATCCCACACAAGCGCGGCATTCGATCCTGCCGTAAGCGCTAGCAAACACAGGACGAGGGGTATGGTCCTCCGACTGCTTCTTAACAAGTCGTGAGACTCATAGCCGCCCTTCTGCTCTGTCTATCGTATGCCGCAGCACAACCCGTGGAGATCTCCGGGATTGTAGTCGACCCGAGCGGAGCTCCTGTCCCGGGCGTGATCGTATCGGTGAGCGGTCGCGAATCCATCACTGACGCCGAGGGCGCGTTCCGCTTCCCCGCCCCCAAGCCCGGCGCTTACGAAGTGAAGATCCAGCAACCGCCGTTCAAGCCAGTGACTCGCTCGATCCGGATAAGCGCAGCCACTCCGGCCACGCCTTTGCGCATCGCGCTGGAGCTGGCCGAAGTGCGTAACGAGGTCACCGTAACCGAATCTGCCGTTGAGGTCAGCACCAGCCCTGGCGACAATCTGAGTTCGGTCACAGTCACCGGCGAAGATCTCAAAGGCTTACCGGTTCTCGGCTCCGACTATCTGTCCGTGTTGCAGGAGCTCGTCGGTGGGGCCGGCTCCGATCCGGGCGGGACCACTGTCGTTGTGGATGGCGTGGAAGTCGACGCTCGCAGCGTTCCCATCGAAGCCATTCAACAGGTGCGTATCAATCGCGATCCTTACACGGCCGAGTTCAGCCGCCCTGGGCGAGGCCGCATCGAGATTACAACTCGCGACGCGACGTCTGACTTTCATGGGTCGATCAGCGTCGGAGTACGGAACTCGGCGCTGGATGCGCGCAACGCTTTCGCCCCGCAGCGGCCCGATGAGCAGCGCCGCCTTTTCACCGGACATCTGACAGGTCCCCTCGATCGATCCGGCCGCACCAGCTTCATGATTGCCGCAGAGCGTCAGGATGAGAACCTGCAATCGTTGGTGTACGCTCAGACGCCGAACGGGCTCCTGAACCAACAAGCGCGCGCGCCGCAAGCATCGTCGGAATACATGATCAAGGTTCGTCGGCTGATCGGAGACAAACAGGTGCTGACGTTTCGCTTCGATCGCGAACACGAAACGGCCGACAACCAGGGGATCGGGGGTTCGCGTCTGCCAGAAGTGGCATACACCGAACGCGAGACCGATAGCGCCTTTCGTGTGCAGCACACGGCATTCCTGTCGGCGAACCTGATCAGCGACTTGTCCCTTGAATTCGAATCCTCGCACAGCCGCAGCGAGAGCGTATCGCCCGGCGTGCGCACGCTCAGCGTGGCGGATGCGTTCGTCGCCGGAGGAGCTCAGGTGAACGAGCGATCGTCCGAGAAAGAGGTGAGCCTCAAATACGTTCTCTCGTATTCACAAGGCAGGCACCTGATTCGTGGCGGCATCGACATTCCCGACTTCGCCTGGCAAACGTATCAGGATCTCGGCAACCGACAAGGAACATATCAGTTCGCGAGCTTGGCCGACTACGCGGCAGGACGGCCGTTTGCCTTCACGCAGCAACTCGGCGATGGGCGCGTGTCCCTGAGGCAGCGCACTTTCGGGCTATTCCTACAGGACAACATCAACCTTCGTCCAGGGCTTACCGTGGGACTCGGAATGCGATACGATCGCCAGAACCTGCTGAGTGATGCAAACAACATTGCGCCGCGCGTGTCGGTCGCGTGGACACCTGGTCAGCAACGGAAGACCGTCATTCGAGCCGGATTCGGCGTCTTCTATGACAACCTTGATTCCGATGTCGTACAGGATGTGCGGCTGCTCGGATCGGGCGAGTTTCGGCGGCTTATCGTCAGCAATCCTTCATGGCCCGAGCCGCTGCTGACCGACGGCGGCCGGATGCTGCCGCCACCGGCAATCGTGCGTATGGCAGCGGATCTGCGAACTCCGTATACGTTGCACTACACACTCGCCGTTGAACATAAGCTGACTGAGCGCGTCACCGCGTCGGCAACCTGGACCCGCTTTCGGGGAGTCAGCATGTACCGCTCGCGCGATGTGAATGCGCCGGTAGCGCCGACATGGCAGCGACCCGATCCTGCTTTCGGCATCATTCGTCAAGTAGAGTCATCGGGTACGCTCGAAAGCCAAAGTCTCGAACTGGGGCTGTCCGGCCGACTCGCGAAGTTCTTCACTGGGTCAGTGCGGTATGAGCTAGGACGAGTGATGTCGAACGTTGACAATGAATCCTCGCTGCCGGCCAACAGCTACAATCTGCAATCGGAGTGGTCGCGTTCGAATCGGGACCGTCGTCACACGGTACGTGCGCTGGGGACCATGCGCGTGCGCGACTGGTTCGAAAGCGGCTTCGTGATGTCCGCTGGCACGGGCGCTCCATATAGCTTGACCACGGGTCGCGATGAGAATCAGGACGGCGTGGCCAGTGACCGGCCGCTCGGGATTCCGCGCAACACGCTGCAAGGTCCGGGCTTTGTGCGCCTTGATTTGCGACTTTCCAAAGAGATCGGCCTTTCCGGGGCCCGCGGGGACGGTCCGCGCATGGAGTTGACTGCGGACGCCTTCAATGTGTTGAATCAGGTGAACTACGCGGGGTATGTTGGTAACCTGAGTTCGCCGTTCTTCGGCTTGCCGGTGTCGGCACAGCCGGCGCGAAGACTGCAGCTCGGGATGCGGTTCACTTTCTAGTCGACTATGGCTCGCTTTGGATGCATGCTGACCTTGATGGCGTGGCTGCTCGGCGCTGGTCTGGCTTACGCGGATGAGGATAAGGAGCGCGAACGCCGCCGCGATGAGCGCCGCCTTTCGGGCCTGGAAGCACGTGCCAAGAAGTTCGCGGCATCCGATGCCAGTGAACTGTCGGTGTTCCTGCAACAGGAAAGCGCGCGTGTGCTGGAACGCTGCCGGGCTCTGCTTCCGTCATCGTCGTATCGCTTCGATCGAATGCTCGAAGCGCTGGACGATCTGCTAGATACACGCGACGACCTGCAGGAGGCCGCGTCGCCAGCCAACTCCCGGCGTAAAGAAGACGACGAGCGGCGAGAAACCGCCAAGCGTTTGGAGCGCGCTTACTTCCGCGTTCAACAGGCCGATTACTTTGCGAAGCTGAGCGAAGACAAACACGCCTCCGAATACATCGGCTTCTCGCGGCAGTTGTACCAGCGTGCCCGCACCGCCTACGATGCGCAGGAATACCATCGCGCTAACCATCTCGCTTCGGCGAGCAGCGAACTGGTCAGTGTGCTGGAGAACTTCGCGCAATCGGCAGTACGTAAACCCGAGCCTCCGGAATTGAAGTAGTGCGCTTACAAGCGCTCATTATCGCGGTCGCGTCGCTATCGGTGATCGCACTGGCTTCGCTGCTGGTGCAGGATGCTCTCTCCCAAACAGAAGGCACTCTACGGGCTGCGGCAGAACTGGAACTTACCGGTGCTGCAGAGGAGCTCAAAGAGCAATACCAGGAACGCGCGACGTTCAGTGAGCGACCATTGGAAGCGCTGCCCCTTGAGGCGCAGGATCTGTCTTTGCGGGGTCTCTCGCAAACCGTGCTCCGCTCCTACAAGGACGTGCACGGCGGATTCTACATACCGCAATCGGAGTCGGTCGTCGGCGCAGCAGGAGCGGCCGATCCGATTTCCGCCGATGAGCTCGATGCCATTCGATCCACCGTGCAATCCGGTAGCTCGACAGGCAGCTTCGTCTCTGGAGGTGACCTGCTGATTGCCCGAATCGCGCCCACGGCGGATGGCCGCTATGCCTGGGCGCTGCGCCGTCTGATCGGCGTACGCGACCCGGCGCCGAATCGGCGACGATGGCTTCTGGCAACACTCGTGTTGGCTGCCGTGGCGGGCGTTGCAGGAGTGGTGTCGATCCTGATGCGGTTGCGAAGAGGTGTCGACGGAGTGAAGCGCATGCTGCAGGAGCTCGAGAGCGACTTCGCGTATCGTGCTGCGCCGGTGTCGGGCGACTTCGGTGAGATCTATGCCGCGATCGGCAAGATGGCCGATCGCCGGATTGAACTGGAATCCACGCTCCGGCGCCAGGACAGGCTGGCGGCTTTGGGCAAAGTGGTGGCGGGTGTCGCGCATGAGATTCGCAATCCGCTGAACTCCATACGGCTGCAGCTTGAGCTGCTCAAACGCCGGTCGCAAAAGGGAGCGGCATCGGGCGCGGAGATCGATGCGGCGATGGGTCAGGTGGATCGGCTGAACACGATGCTCGGCCAGTTGCTTGGGTTCGGTAGACCTGACGTGAGCAATCGATCCCCACAGGATGTGTCGCTACTGGCGCAGCGATCAGTGGAGATGGTTGGGGATCGGGCACAAGCCAGGCGGGTTGAGTTGGTGTTGGAGGCGGGTGAGCGCGTGCAGGCAAATGTCGACGGAGTTCAACTCGAGCAGGTGCTGACCAACTTGTTGCTCAACGCGATTCAGGCATCGCCGGAAGGAACGGAAGTAACCCTGCAAGTAGGGGAGCGCGGCGATGCAATCGAGCTATCGGTGATTGACCGCGGTCATGGAATTCCGGAGGCGGCACGCGACCATGTATTCGATGCGTT
>DASQDN010000225.1:0-4425 GCA_035634155.1 Bryobacteraceae bacterium
CCTCGAGCGGCTCAAGAAAACCACGTCGATGGCGAAGTTCATTCCGAAGGTGTGCACGGCTTCGCACGGCACGATCCAGAGTCCCTCGCCGGGAGCGAGACCTGTGTGACGCAGCAGTCCGGTGCGCCGGCTGCGGCTATCCTTGGCCGCCGCGACGGCGTCGCCCAGCAACACTCCTCGGGTAACATTCAGGACTCTCACGCGTGAGCGTTTTCAGTGTACAGCACGCCATAATGAAGGCAGATGCCCTTTCCAATTCAACGTCCACGCCGGCTGCGCGCCAACGAAGCCATCCGGCGGCTGGTTCGTGAGACACCCCTTGCGCCATCGAATTTTATTCTTCCGTTGTTCGTTGTAGAGGGCGAGGGCGTACGCAAAGAGATCTCGTCCATGCCGGGGCACGCGCAGCTTTCGGTCGACAACGTTGTTGCCGAGTGCCGCGAGGTTCAGTCCCTCGGAATTGGCGGCGTGATTCTCTTCGGCATCCCCGCGCATAAAGACGAGCATGCCTCCGGCGCGTACGATGACGGCGGGATTGTACAGACTGCCATCCGGACCATCAAACGCGAAACTCCCGAAGTGCTCGTTATCACGGACGTTTGTAACTGCGAGTACACGAGTCATGGACATTGCGGACTGGTCGTGAATAACGATGTCGATAACGACCGTACTCTGGAGTGGCTCGCCCAATCGTCGGTGTCACATGCGAAGGCCGGGGCCGATATTGTGGCGCCTTCCGACATGATGGACGGCCGGGTTGGCAGGATTCGTAAGGAACTCGACAAGGCGGGTTTCAGCAATGTGCCGATCCTTTCCTATGCGGCCAAGTACGCGTCGGGGTTCTACGGCCCTTTCCGGGAGGCGGCCGAATCGACACCGCGGTTCGGAGATCGACGGAGCTACCAGATGGATCCGGCGAACGCTCGCGAGGCGATGCGCGAGATAGAACTGGATTTAGAAGAGGGGGCCGACATCATCATGGTGAAGCCGGCGCTCGCGTATCTCGACATTTTGCGGGCTGCTCGGGAGCGCTTTGACGTGCCGCTGTCCGCGTCTCAGGTCAGCGGCGAGTTCAGCATGATCAAAGCCGCTGCGGCGAATGGCTGGGTGGACCACGACCGCATCATGCTGGAAACGCTGACCTCGATTCGGCGCGCAGGGGCGGACTTCATTTTGACCTACTTCGCGAAGGAAGCATCACGGCTGCTCACCAGCTAACGGTTAGACGGGGCAAATCTCCTCAGGTATTTACGCATCAATAGTCAATGGTAACGAGTACGGAGTGTACCGTGGCTAAGAAGATCTTCGTAGGCAATCTACCGTATGAAGCGGACGCCAACCAGCTTTTGGCCTGGTTTCGACGCAATGGCTTCCCGCCGGAGAACGTCAACCTCAGCGTGGATGTGCTGTCCGGGCATCCGCGTGGTTATGGCTTTGTCGAGATGAATGAGCGGGTGGCGGCGCGCTGCGTAATGGCGTGCAATGGCCAGGACTTTCTCGGGCGGACCCTGATTGTCAACGAAGCGCCCCCGCGGAGCCCGCGGAGCCCTCGTCGGACTGGGACACGTACTTCGCGGGCGAGTTCCTGAACCAATCGAGCAGAGAGCGCTTCGGCCCAAGCACGGCACTCTTGTCCTCGATACTCGCTTGACTCCCCCACACTACGCCCTTCATCTCACCGGCATCCGCTAAGGCGTCTATCTCCCTGCAGTACAAGCCGGCCTCGCGCTCCACGTAGAAACCGTACGTGCGGCAGGCAAGCGGTCGCTGCGCGTAAACCATGCATTGGCCTGTGTGCGTGTCGAGCATCGGACACGTGTACGGTCGCGCGGCTGCTTCCATGCGACGGATACGAGCTTCGATGTGGCGGCGGCGCGCCTCCGGCAAGGCGTCCAGTCCGACGGTCAGGAGTTCCCACTCGGCGCCGGACATTACGGGGACTGCGGCTAAATGACGGCAGCAATGATCGCAGCCCGCGTGGCAGGGCCACGCTCCACGGCCGGCGACGATTGCCGACACGCGATCGGCGATTGCATTCTGAATTGAGAATAGCCGATCCTTCACAATTTCCATTGTCCTCCGATATAAGATAAGGGCAACGATCCCGTGACACTCTCATTCGTTGACTACGCGATTCTCGCGCTGTACTTCGCCTTCGTCTTAGGAATCGGCTGGGTGTTGAAGCGACGCGTTACTACCAGCGAGGATTTTCTCACTTCCGGCCGTTCGGTTCCGGTCTGGATCACGAGCCTGGCGTTCATAGCGGCCAATTTAGGCGCGCAGGAAGTGATTGGTATGTGCGCGTCCGGCGCCAAGTACGGAATCATGACGGCGCATTTTTATTGGCTGGGCGCCATTCCCGCGATGTTGTTCGTGGGAGTATTCATGATGCCGTTCTATTACGGCAGCCGTGCTCGCAGTGTTCCGGAGTATCTGAAGCTTCGCTTCGATGAGAAAACTCGCGCCTTCAATGCCATCACATTCGCGGCGATGACGGTGTTTTCGTCCGGCATTTCGATGTACGCGCTGGGGCTGCTGTTTCAACTTGTGCTCGGCTGGAGTTTCACTGCTTCGGTTCTCCTTTCCGCCGTCATCGTGCTGGTGTACACCTTTCTCGGAGGGTTGACGAGCGCGATCTACAACGAGGTGCTGCAGTTCTTTCTGATTGTGGTGGGCTTTGCTCCGCTCTCGATCCTGGCGGTTTCGCGCGCCGGGGGCTGGAGCGGCGTTTCCGAGCGTCTCCCTGCCGTGATGACCAGTTCCTGGCAGCACATGGGCGACCCGTCGCAGAACCCGATGGGAGTCGAGATCTTCGGTATGGCCGCCGGGCTTGGGTTCGTTTTGTCTTTTGGTTATTGGTGTACGGACTTCCTGGTGGTTCAGCGCGCCATGGCGGCCGATTCGCTGTCGGGGGCTCGACGGACTCCGGTGATCGCCGCATTTCCCAAGATGTTCATGCCTTTCGTGGTGATTCTGCCGGGAATTGCGGCGCTGGCTTTGACGCAGATGAACATCGGATACAACCTGCCGATGAAGGCCAGCGGCGGGTACGATTACGACCAAGCCCTGACCACGCTGATGGCACAGTTTTATCCCTCCGGGATGCTCGGGGTCGGTCTTACGGCTTTGATGGCGTCGTTTATGTCGGGTATGGCCGGCAACGTCACAGCGTTTAACACGGTGTGGACGTACGACCTGTATCAGGGGTACATCCGCCGCGAAGCTCCGGACTCACACTATCTGATGGTGGGCCGCGTTACCACGGTGCTCGGGATTCTGCTTTCCATTGCGACTGCTTATCTAGCCCAGCAGTTTAATAACATCATGGATTTTCTCCAATTGGTGTTTGGATTTGTAAACGCGCCGCTGTTTGCCACGTTCCTGCTCGGGATGTTCTGGAAACGGACGACGGGTCACGGGGCTTTCTTCGGGCTGGTCACGGGCACGGCAGCCGCGGCGTTGACGCACGGGCTTACCATGGCGGAGAAAAAGGGGGGATGGCTCGGCACGGTCTTAACTGAGTTTCCGTCCACGATGGCGCAGAATTTCTGGATCGCGATTTGGGCCTGGACTACTTGCTTCGCGGTTACGATTCTGGTGAGTTTCCTGTCGCGCCCCAAGACCGACGCCGAGTTGAAGAACCTTGTCTTCGGCTTAACGGAAATGCCGAGCGAGCACGGGGTAGTCTGGTACAAAAGGCCGGGCCCTTTGGCGATTGTGGTTTCCATCATCTGCATCGCGTTGAACTTCCTGTTCTGGTAAAACTATGGACCTGCGAGCAACTACCGGGTGGTTCTTCCTGCTGTTGGGAGCGATCCTGATCATGATGGGCGTTTTTACCACCAGCACTGCCCCGCTCACCACCGTCAACGTGAATCTGTACACCGGCTTGACGATGGCAATTTTTGGAGGAGTGATGCTTTGGCTGTCGAAACAGACCTCGTAAGAGAAGCGTTTCGTAAGAGCTTCGGTGGTTCGGACGCCGCGCGAATTTATCGGGCGCCCGGCCGCGTGAATCTGATCGGGGAGCATACCGATTACAACCTCGGCTTCGTTTGCCCGATCGCGATTCATCTGGCTTGCTTTGTGGCGGTGTCGCCGTCTAGCGCCGGGAACGCGCTCCGGGTTTACTCGGAGAACGTTCAGGAGTTTCGCGAGTTCCCAATCGACGGCTTGGATGCGCTGAAGCCGGCCGGGCATTGGACCGACTATGTGATCGGTGTAGCGCAGCAACTGCTCGCGCTAGGGAAGAAGATTCGTCCCGTTGATCTTGCTATCTACAGCACGGTGCCGGTCGGCTCCGGATTGAGCTCGTCGGCGTCGCTGGAGGTGTCCTCCGCGCTGGCGCTGCTGATGGATCAGGCGATCGATCGAACCGAGCTCGCCAAGCTCGCGCACCTAGCCGAGCGCGAGTTCGTGGGAGGT
>DASQDN010000226.1:0-10111 GCA_035634155.1 Bryobacteraceae bacterium
CCTGGAATGGACCGATGCTGGCGCCAAGGGCTGCTACGGCTTCCTCGGCCGCGTCTTCCGCTTCGTCACCCGCAACCTCGACCGCGCCGACGCCAGCTCAACGTCGGAGCGTACTGCCGCCGATCGCAAGGTCCTGCGCAAACTGCACCAGACTCTGCGCCGTGTTACAGACGACTTCGAAACTCGCTGGCACTTCAACACCTCCATCGCGGGGATCATGGAACTCGTCAATGAGCTCTACGCAAACGAAGCCGATCTATCGCCCGCCGTGCTCGCCGGCGTGATCGAAAAGCTCACCCTGCTCCTAGGACCATTCGCGCCTTACATGACGCAGGAGATGTGGGAAGCGATGGGCCGCACGGGCCCCGTCTTCCGTCAGGACTGGCCTGCGTACGACGAAGAGCTCGCCAAAGAAGAAAGGGCCGAGGTCATCCTGCAGGTTAACGGCAAGCTCCGCAGCCGCCTATCCGTCCCCTTCGGCACATCGAAGGAAGAGCTCGAACGCCAAGCCCTCGCCGATGAAAAATTGCAACCCTTCATCGCGGGCAAGCAGATCATGAAAGTGATCGTCGTGCCCGACAAGCTCGTCAACATCGTGGTGAAGGGCTAGCTCGACGATGACACGTCCTTGCCGTCTGTCACCGATTCGTCCGGATGGGGGATCACCACATCCCCCTCCTTCAACCCTGACGTGATCTCCGCCGCGAGTCCGCTGCGATGCCCGATCTGCACCTCGCGTCGCCGGGCCACACCGCCGTCCACCGCAAACACGAACCACTTGGCTCCCTCACGAAACAGCGCGCTCGCCGGAACCTGCAGCACTTCCTTTCCTTCCCACAACACAAAGATCGATTCCACGCGGTAGCCTTCCCCCAGCCGCTGCCATTCATCCTCAGGCGACGTAATGTCCGCGATCACGCGCACCCGCTGCTCCTCTACGCCTAACGCGGATACCTTCGTGAACCCAGCCGGCTCCACCACGCGCACCATCCCTGTCAACAATCCCTCGCCGCCCCAGCGCGTCAACTCCAACGGCGTACCCGGCTTCATCTTCACCGCATCGGCCGACAACACCTCCACCTCCACTTCCAGCGCGCGCACATTTCCCAACTCCACCAGAGGATCGCCTGACTGCACCACGCCTTCGCTCTCCTTCACCACGCGCAGCACTCGACCCGTCACTGGCCACCGCACACTCACCAACTCCGACGCCGACCTCTCTACCCGATCCGCCGCAGCCGGATTCAGCAACGCCGCCCGAGCCGCCGCCACATCCGCCCGCGCTCGCTCCACATCCGCGCGAGCCGTCACAATTTCAGTCTCCGCAGCCCTGCGTGTTGCCTCCGAGCGGTCAGCTTCCGATCGCGTCCGAGCCAAACGTTCCTGCGCGATATCTCCCGACTGCGCCAGCTTCTGCTCACGCAACAACTGCTCAGCCCAATACGTCGCATTCGCAACAGCCGCGCGAGCCTGCTGCTCCGCTGTGGCGACACGGGCCTGCGCCACGCCCACACCAGCCTCCGCGACCTTCAGGCGCGCCTCGTTCGTTTCGCGCGAGCGCACATCCAGCACCTCTGCCCGCAAAGGCTCCAGCACCGCGGCCACATCGCCGGCCTGCACCATGTCGCCCTCATTCACTCGAATGCGACGCAGGAATCCAGCCACGGGAGCCGACACAACGAAGCGATCGCGAATGCGCGTCTTGCCTTCTTCCTCCACCGTCACGCGGAAAGGTCCCCGCGCGACCTTCGTCGTCTCCACAACCACCGGCTGAGGCCGAATCGCAAAGAACGCGCCCGCCAACACGACTCCGACCAGGACAATAATCCAAAGCCAACGCTTCCACATTGTTTGCTACTTATTCTCGCGTCTTCAAAACTTCGACTAAATCCAGGTGATCCAGCTTACGGCGCACCATTAGCCCCGACAACGTCGCCGCACCCAGCACCATCAAGGCCGAAAACGCATAGGTGCCAGGCTCGATCACCATTGGGATTCGGAATAGATCATTCGGAGTTCCCGCAGCGAGCTTGCACAACTGCCACCCTAGCCAGCACCCCAGCGGAATCGCAAGAAACACGATCACCGCCAGTTCGCCAAGAAGGATGTAGGAAATCTCCCCGCGCGTATAACCAAGCACGCGCAAACTCGCCAGTTCCCGGCTCCGCTCACTAAACGCAATCCGAGCCGTGTTGTAAATCACCCCCACGGCAATGGTCGCCGCCAAAATCGTATTGAAAAACGCAAACGTCAGCATCTGACGAGCCATTGTCTCGTAGAAGCTCTCCAACAACCGCCGCCGAGACGTCGTAGCAGCCACCATCGGCATCTCTTTCAAGCGTGCAAAGATCCGTTGGTCTTCCGTCATGTCCGCAGCCAGATAAGCGCCCGACATCGACCCGCCTTCGCGCAGCAGCCGATTCAAAGCGTCTCGACGCATATAGGCCGACACCCCGATATACTCGCTCGCAACTGCGGCCAGAGGCACCGGATACACGCCCCGCCGGCCCTCCATCACCTCCACCTGCACCATGTCGCCGGGCCGCACGTGCAAGATCCGCGCCAAGTAATCGGTTAGTAGCAACCCATGCTCGGGAAGCGAAACCACATCGCCCGAGGTATTCAGCAAGCGCCGCAACTGCCCGCCATCTTCCAGACCTTGAATGGACGTCCGGTACGTCTTGTGCCCCACCCGCAAACGCACTGCGACCGAGCGAAAGGGCTCGGCATAAGTCACACCCGGAATTCCGGTCAACGACCCCAGTGCCCGAGGCGACACCGCGTCGTTGAACACCACCATCAGGTCATCGCGCTGCGCCTGCTTGAACTGGAACGTCAACATGTAATCGACCGCATCGCCCCAGAATCCGCCCATTACCAAAATCGCTCCGGAAAGCGCCACGCCAATGATCGACAACAGCGCCTTCAAAGGCCGTCGTTCCAGATTCCGCAGGATCATCCGCGTGGGCTGCGACAAGTGACGAGCCGCACCGAGCCGCTCCAGAATCGTCATGCGGAAGTTCCCCGGCGCCTGCGGCTGCATCGCCTGCGCGGGGGACTCCGATGCCGCACGAATCACCGCGTACACAGTCCCGATCGATGCAGCGATCGCATTGATCACCACCGACACCACCACCACATGCCCACGCAACACATACTCGAGCTTGGGGAAGCGGTAAAACTCCATATACATATTGCTCATCCCGCGGCCCATCCACGCCCCTGCCGCAATCCCGATCAAATTCCCAATCACGACGATAATCAGCGTCAGCTTCAGAAAATGAACGGCAATTGCCGGCGTGGTGTACCCAAAAGCCTTCAGAATCGCAATCTGCCCGCGCTGGGTAGCCATCAGTCGCGAGCACACAACATTCAGCAGAAACGCGCCCACACTTAAGAAGATGGCCGGAAAGATCGTAGCCATCGTCGTCAGTTGCTTGAACTCTTCCGATAAATACTTGTGCGACACCTGATCCGGCCGCCCATAGGCGCCGAGTCCACCATACGGCTGCAGGATTTCATCCATGCGCAGGATTACGTCTTTCTCCACCGCCCCGCGATCCAAACGAACAGCTACCTGGTTGAAGGCGCCGGTCATGTTGTACGCCGTTTCAACCGGATCCTCATTCATCCACAGAATCGCGTAACCTTTAAAATCGGGAATAATCGACCCGGGCTGCAACTGATAGATAAACTCGGTGGAAGCAACAATCCCGGTAATATGTAACGTCTGCCGCCGGCCATAAATCGTCGCCGTCAGCGCCGCCCCGGGCCGCAGCTTATGGGCCAGAGCAAACCCGTCGCTGATCACTGCCTCACGCTCACGCCCATCCTCCGGCATGCGCCCGCTGCGAAGCCGCAATCGATTCAACACTGCCGGTCCATTATCCGGTAGCGACAACACCAGCGCCGACACAGGCTGGTCATAACTCGGCAGATCGATCGTCGCAGGGACAGCAATCCGAGTCTCCACGCTCTGCACGCCCGTAATCTCGGCAATCCGAGACCGCACACTTTCCGGCGCCCTCTTTAAACTCGAGAACACATCGGCGAACAAATCCTCACGATACAAAGTCGCCTGCGTCGTGGTTAATGAATCGAGCGTCGATGACGCAAGAATATAAGTGGCCGTCCCGCCCGCAATCACCATCGCGATCGCAAACGCCTGCCCCTTCATCCCCCACAAATCGCGAAACAGCTTGATATCGAGGGCCCGCATGTTTACCAGTGAATCTCTTTCGGACTCCGCCGGTCGGCATTCACTTCCACCGACGACACATTGCCGTTACTCATATGCACCACACGCCCCGCCATTCGGGCAATATCAGCGTTATGTGTAATCACCGCCGTAGCAGTCCCGAGCTCGCGATTCACCGTCTCAATCGCTTCCAACACCACCACACCCGTCTCCCAATCGAGTGCGCCCGTGGGCTCATCGCACAACAACACCGACGGCCGCTTCGCAATCGCCCGCGCGATCGCCACGCGCTGCTGCTGACCACCCGAAAGCTGCGAGGGGAAGTGATGCATCCGATCCTTCAGCCCAACGAGTTCCAAAGCCTCCTCCGGCCGCATCGGCTCGCGAGCAATCTCCGTCACCGCCGCCACGTTCTCCTTCGCGGTCAGACTCGGAATCAAGTTATAAAACTGAAACACAAATCCGACGTGATGCCGCCGGTATTGCGTCAATTGCTTGTCGGAAGCGCGAGTCAAATCCAGATCCCCATACCGCACCGACCCGCCGCTGGCCGTATCGAGCCCGCCTAATATATTCAGCAGCGTCGACTTCCCGCTCCCGGACGGCCCCAGCAGCACCATCAATTCGCCTGCATAAACATCCATATCCACGCCGCGCAAAGCGTGAACCTGCACCTCGCCCATGTCATAAACTTTGGTGACACCGCGTGCCTCAAAAACCGATACAGACATAGGTTGGAAGAGTTCTTCGACCAACGTAGCACCGCCGCCGGCCGAGGTGATACATTCACCTGCGCCTGCACATTGACGGCACAACCGCTCAGGATCGTCCAGTCGCTCCTCGACGAAGGGAAGGCGGGAGGTCTGCCGGCGCAAGTCCAACTTTTAGCCGCTACGCGCGACACCCTCACCAAAGAAATCCCCGACGCCGACGCGCTGGTCACCCCGAAGCGCGTCAGCGAAGAAAGTCTTACCGCCGCCAGGAAACTGCGCTAGGTGCAAGCATACAGCGCCGGCATCGAAAGTCCAAGCCTGCGCCCACGGCATGAACGTTATCGGCGTTGACCCGGACGACTTCCCCTTCGGCCCATCGTGCGCTGCTACGTCAAACCCGATCAGCTCGACGATGTGCTCCCGCTTGTCGATGTCGTCGTTGTCTCCACGCTCGACACCGAGAAAACTCGCAGGAGCCGGCGTTGACGTCACCGATCCCGAGCCGCTCCCGGCAGGCCACGCGCTCTCGAAGTTCGATAACGCCATCATCACGCCGCACATCTCCGGGCGCTCTGACAAAGACCGGGCGCGCATGGCCGGGGTCGTCATCGAAAACATCAGGCGCTTTGCAGCAGGCAAGCCGCTGATTAACTTAGTACATCCCCAGAAGGGATACTAAGCGGCAGCGCGGCCTCCGCGGTAGGCGACCCCACAGCGGACGCAGGATCATCCACACGCAGCAGCAGGCATCGCCAATCCTCGTCAAGAGGTGCGATGCCGCCCTCCGCCCACGCCAGCAGCACACTGAATGACAACGAGAGCAGCAGCGCCTCGTCGCCGGGCTGCAACGTCATCGACGCGTCGGCCTGCTGCAGCTCCAGGCCCAACCCGTCGCGGATCGCGCCGATCAGTTCGGTCGTGCGAACCAGCGACGTGACTTCGCCTCCGCTCAGCCACGCGCGCGCCTCCTCCGAGTCCACGGGACGAACTGCATAACGAGCCGAACAACGAGGAAGGTGTTCGATAGCGAACCGCGTCATCTTCGGACCTTAGCACAGCCTCACCAAAGGTACGGATCTTTCACGCGGCTCACGCCCGTCCACTCCTCGCGGTTGTACGTCTCGATCTTCGTGCCAATGCTTTCCATGCTCGCGTGGACGACCTTATCGCCAAGCGAGATAAACCCGATATGTTTAGGTGACGAGTCAGTTCGGGTCACGATATCGCGGTACTTCAGCTCATCCGCTTGCAGCCGCCCCAAACTATCCACCTGCTTAAAACCTTGCTCGTAGTTCGAAATGCTGTGCCCTTCCCACTTCACCGTCGGCGCGATCTCGTGCAGCACCCAGTAGATTAAACCAATGCAGTCGAAATGTCGCTTACCCCGGCAATCCTCACCCGCAGCGATGGCCGACCCGGCCTTTCCCAGCCGCCGTGGATACAGCTTCGCGCCGTAAAAGGGTGGATCGGGAAAATAGGGCCACGAATCCATCGAGTTGCCGCTGTTCTCGGCAACGTAGTCCTTCAATCTGCTGAGTTCGCTTGAACCCACCTGAAACAGAAACCTGTTTGTCGTCTGCCACCGGCCAAAACAGTTCTGCAGCGTGTTCGAGCCAGCATGAACCGACAGCGTCTCCCACTTGGAAATCTCCGTCAGCTTGACCGTCCGTCCCACGGCCGGCCCCTCACCGGGGATGCCGCCGCGAGCCCCCTTCAGGTAATGAGCCCCCATCAAGCCCTGGCCCCTAGCTAAGGTCGCAATTATGAAGCGCCTGGTGTCAGACATAGACGTGCCCTCCCGCATCGCAATCGGTCGATCACCATCTATAGCGTGGCGGCACGCCGGAATCGATCACAACCTCAAAGCTGCGCTTGGGACCGTACTTGGGGAGGGTAGACATGCCAGGCAAGATGGCGTTCGACGCAGAGCAATGTCTACTGAGCCATGCAAGCAACAGCGAGTATCTCGGTACAGAGCAAATCGCAGGATTCACGACGGCCAAGGTACTTAACGGCTCGATAACCAGATGGCATGCCCTGGACCATGCTTGCGCGGTGGTTCGCAGCAAGATGGACTCCGGCACGCAGGGCAGCAGTGAGAACAACTTGGTCACGCTGACGCCTGGGAAACGGATCCTAAGCTATTCGTCATTCCCGCGGATTATCAAGAGGTCTCTCTCTCCGCCACCCTTGCGCCTCCGGATGCTTCGTGCGGCGCCGATTGTCAGGCGCGAAGTGAAGCCATGCGCGACAAGATGGACGACATCTACCAGAAGAATCGCGCCAACATTGACTAACAGCGCGCAGACACATAGGGGCCGGCCCCTATCGCTTCGGCCCGGCCCCAAAAATGAACCTTGGACCTGCGCTGTCTGAACTCGGTGGCCCGACATCCCCAGGTAGACCAGGCTCGTAAGCCACATACAGGTTGTATGCGCGATGATGCGCGGGCGCAATCTCACCATCCGTATTCACCGCAAACTCGTCCTGACCCCAACGCCATTTCATCGTGCTGCCTCGAATCTCCCCCGCACGCGTGTAGTCCGGCCGAGGCACAAGTGAAAAGTAAAAGCAGCCGGACGTCTCGTAATACAACCACGGCAGCGGCGCAATCACCGTACCCAGCGACTTCGCCACTTGCTTGCCGTTTACCGAGAAATGCGGCCTGCTAAGTTCCATTGACACATCTGCAACCATCAGATCGCGAGCCGGTCCCGGAGCCGTCAATCCCCGCCCCTCTCCCCGCTCCACCGTTAAATAGTCCACAACCTTCTGCCCGGTAGATGGATTCACAAACAGGTCAAGTGCGAGCGTGTCCCCTTCGCTTAGAACCTGCTTTGCCGGCACGCTAGGCAGTGGAATCAATCGCCAGCCGTGAGTACCCGGATAAAGCGCCTCCATCTTCTGCGGCGTCATTGACAACGCCGCGAACGTAAACAAGTACCTTCCATCCACCATGGAATCCATGCTGACGTCGTATCCGAAAAACGTCTTATTGGACATATCCCACAGGTGGCGCTGCACCGTCCGATTCACCAGAACACCGCTTCCCAGCCGCATCACAGGCATGGGCGGCTCGAGCCGGCTTTCGTATGTAAACTTGATGCCGTTCATGGTCGCGCTGCCTGCCAGTGCCGGCGACGCAATCAGGAATAAAAAAAACAGGACCAGACTACTTCGGCTCATAAACGCTCCTTATGATTCGGGGATTGAACTCCTTCACTGGTTCGAACTCGGCCAGACTGGTCTGCTTCACGCGTCCGCTGCGATAAGCAAGTCCTGCCAGGACGATGCACACGATCATCACCGCGATAGCCACCGGAGTGGGGACGCGCACGCTCCCCGTCATCAGCCACTTCAGAAAAGCGCGCCTCCGTGAAGGCGAAGGTGGTCTAGACAGGATCTTCTGCTCCAGCGCATGCGGCATCACAGGAGCCTCCCACTTGCGCAGCAGATTCTTTAAATCGTCATCATTTAAAGGTTCCATGTTGAATTCCTTAAAGGAGACAGCGTGCGGCGCAAATTCTCTCTCGCCCGATGCAGCCGCGCCTTCACTGCCGTCAACTCCGCATCAACCGCCTGCGCGATGTCTTCCAGTTTCATGTCTTCGTATTCCGCTAGGATCAGCGCTTCACGCTGCAACGCCGGTAAAGCCTGCACCGCCTCCGCCACAGCATCAGAGATCTCGAGCCGGGCCAAGTCCACCGGGTCGCCGATCATCGCGTCTTCCTCCAGCACATCCCACCGCGACTCGGTTCGCCAGCGCTTCAGAATCGTGTTCCGAGCAACACCCATCAGGAACGCTCGAATACTCCCCCGAGCAGCATCGAACCGGTCAGGCATCGACCACAAGACCATGAAGCATTCCTGCGCCACATCGTCCGCCGCTTCGGCCGATCCGGTCATACGCCAGGCATACCGATAAACGGCGTGTTTGTGTTCGACGAAGATGGATCGAAAGGTGGCGTCCGTCACGGTCTCAATAAGGATTACCGCGATGTGTCTCAAAAGATACGGGCGGCTTCTCCTGCGCAACCCCAGAACCCCGTGATATCGTGCGAACGTGAGGGCTCTTCTTCTCCTCCTGCTCATCCTTTACGCTTCGGAAATCGCTCTCGCCCAGTCCGATGAGATTCTGTCCGTCGGCGCAGGCGTCACACCTCCGAAGCTTCTTCGGAAGGTGGAACCCACCTACACCGACGTGGCACGAAATGCGCTCGTGCAAGGGACTGCGCTGTTCGAAGTTGTCGTCGGAACTAATGGCAGGCTCCGGGACATAGCCGTCGTAAGTCCCATCGGCTTTGGCCTAGATGAACGTGCCGCCGAAGCGATGAAGCAGTGGGAGTTTGAGCCTGCGCAAAAAGAAGGCAAACCCGTAAACGTTCGAGCCAACATCGAAGTCAACTTTCGTTTCCCTGAAATCTGGTACGACGCAAAGCAGGAAAAGCGCCGTACACAGTACAATCAAGCCGCCCGCAACCTCCAGCAATCGGATCCGAAAACCCTTCAGCGTGCCGTGGAAACCATCCAGGACTTATCCAAGCAGCGATTTCCGCCGGCGACCTATCTACATGCAGTCCTCCTTCGTGAAGGCAAATTGCTCTCAAAGGATCCTGTTCAGTCGCTCGCCCTGCTTTCGTTTGCTGCCGAGAAGAACTATGGCCCAGCCGTATACGAGATGGGCAGGATGTACCTGGAAGGCCAGGACCTGCCGCTCGATCGCAACAGGGGTCTGCGACTGATACACGAAGCCGCGGTCGCGGGAAGCGCCGGCGCGCAGGCGCATCTGGGCGCGATGTACGAAGCCGGAGTGGAAGCGCCCAGGGACCTGCCTAGGGCTCGCCGCTACTTTCGACTTTGCGCAGCCGGCAACCAGCCGGAATGCCAGGTGCGACTGGCGCGCCTGCTCCTCAACCAATCGCCGCGTGCCGATCGCGACTACATCCAGGCCATCGCTTGGCTGCAGCTTGCCTCCGATGCAGGACAGCCCCAAGCCAAAGCCCTCCTGGCTCAAGAAGCTATAACCCTCACAGACGACCAGAAGGCCTGGGCTACGAAGCTCAAGGCACAACTCGTGCGCCGGAGCTGAGCGTTAAAGCGGCGTTCGGAACACAAGCTCCCACGCCGCGCCCGCAGCGAAAGCGGACGCCCAAATCCCGGCCCAAATCCATCCCCGTCGCGTCGTCCGGGGATCGTCACG
>DASQDN010000227.1:0-9616 GCA_035634155.1 Bryobacteraceae bacterium
TGCTTCTTTATCTCGCGGTTCACTTCCTGCAACAGCGCGAGCTTTTCGGGGATCGGGATTTCGAAAGGATTCCGTTCGAAGGGCGAGGTCCACCGTTCGCGATAGGCTTTCACGGGCGCGAGGATGACGGGCTTGGACATAATGCTTGCGTTGGCCTTCGCGACCGTTACGGCTTCGCCCGTGACGCGTGCGATCTCGGCTGGCGTGACGAGCGGCGAACAGGCGAATCCCCAGGCGCCGTCCACAATCACGCGGACGCCGAAACCGAAGCTATCGGTATCTCGGATACCTGGGACTTCGAGCGTCTTGCCTGTTGCTCGCTCGGGTGTGGCTCGCATTGAAAGGTTCTGGTCGCGATATCGATTGATGCGGATGTCGCAGTACGAGGCCTTCCGCTTCTTGGCTTCGCGCAACGCAACGTCGGCGAGCGTTTCGAGTGCAGGGTTGGGCGTTTTGGCGTCCTGCGGCGCCGCGAACAGTTCGGCCGCAAGCGCCGCGGCCGAGCTACCTAAGAATACGCGTCGCGAGAGGCTCATACGAGAGTCTTGTCCTTGGCATAGCAAATGGGATCGAGCAGGCACTCGGGGCAGCGAGGCTTTCGGGCTACACACAGATTGCGGCCGTGGTGAATGATCTGGTGCGAGAAGAGGATCCATCGATCTTGCGGCAGGATTTTTATCAGATCCTGCTCGATTTTGACAGGGTCGTCTTGCTTGGTGAGGTCGAGGCGGCGAGAAACGCGATGCACATGTGTATCCACGACTACTCCGGAGGCAATGCCATAGGCCGTTCCGAGAACGACGTTCGATGTTTTGCGGGCTGCTCCGGGGACAGTGAGGAGGTCGTCGATGTTGCGCGGCACTTCGCCGCTGAAGTCGTTGAGGACTTTCTTGGCGGCTCCGATGACGCTCTTGGACTTATTGTTGAAGAAGCCTGTGGATCGGATGTCGTTGGCAAGCTCATCCTGGTTGACGTTGGCGAAGTCGGCGACGGTTGGGTACTTGGCGAATAGTCCCGGGGTCACTTCGTTGACGCGCTTGTCCGTGCATTGCGCCGAGAGGATGGTCGCCACCAGCAACTCCCATGGCGTTCTGTGATGAAGCGCGCAGGTGGCGTTCGGATACAGCTTGTCCAGGCCCTCAATGATCTTGCCCAAACGCGCTTTTCGCTCGCCTGCGTTCTTCGGCTTCGGTACTTTCGACGGAGGAGTGACGGGCATTCCGGCTCGATGAAAGCCTCATGATAGCATCGCCAGTGCCGATGAGAACCTCCCCTGCGTGGTTGTTGTTGATGGCGTTGATCGCGTTCGGGGCTGGGCTGTTCGGCACGTTCATTCTGGACGATTTTGCGATCTTCTCCGACCCCATTCTGACGTCCTGGTCGGGCTGGTGGGAGGTGTGGCGCTTCAATCAGACCCGGCCGCTCACTTACTTCACCTTTTGGTTGAACTATCAGGTGGGAGGGTCCAACCCGATCGGTTATCACGCTGTCAATCTGGCTCTGCATCTTTGTTCCGTGTGGCTTGCCTTTGGCGCACTACGGCGTCTGATGCCGGAGAAGATTGCTTGGGTGGCGACTGCGATCTTCGCTGTGCATCCGACGCAGTCCGAAGCGGTGAACTATGTGTTCGCGCGAAGCACTCTGTTGATGGCCGTGTTCTGTTTGTTGTCGCTGCGAGAGTGGCTTCACGAGCGGCGCTGGCGCGCGGTTTTGTGGTTTGCGCTGGCGTTGCTCGCCAAAGAAGAGGCGGTCGCATGGCCCATGTTTATGGTCCTACTGCACTGGTCGAGGTCAAGGCCAGAGTATGAGTGGAAGCCGATCAGCGCGATGTTTGGACTGTCTCTGTTATTGGGCGCGCGCGTGTTGCTGGCTGCTGATGCTACGCCAGGGTCGGGCGCGGGCACGCAGGCCGGTATCTCGGCGTGGGATTACTTCTGGACGCAAGGCTTGGTGATTTGGAGTTACGCCGCCATGTTTGTCGCGCCGCTTTGGCCTTATCGATTGGACTCTCGTGTAGCTCCGGGTATCTACTGGTGGGCTTGGGTTGCGGTGGTGGCGGTTGTCGGGCTCGCATCGCGACGGATGCGTGGACCGCGCGCGGGCTTTTGGGTCGTTGCAACTCTTGTGTTGATGCTGCCAAGTTCATCCGTCTTCCCCGCGGCGGATCTGGCTGCCGATCGTCGCATGTATCTGGCCGTGCTTGCGGGGGCGGTGGCGATTGCGATGTCCTCGCCTCGTATCGAGTATGCGCTGGTTGTGCTGGTTGGGTTGTCAGTGATGCGGACGTGGGACTGGCTGGATGCTGAGCGGTTCTGGCGCAAGCAGGCGTCGTATGGTTCGGCTCGATCCATGGTGCAACTAGCTCGCGTCGTGGAGCCGCCCGAGGCTGTCGGACTCCTGGAGCGGGCGAAAGGAAATAGCCCCGACGATCCCTTGATCGCATCTGAACTGGGGAGGGCTTATCTCACCTCAGGGGCCGTGGACAAGGCGCTGGTCGAGTTCGGACGTGGCCTGGCGTTGACGCCGAACCATCCGCAGGCGTTGAGTAATCGCGGAGTCGCTTTGTTGCTGCTGAAGCAGCGCGAAGCGGCACAGGCGGACTTCGAGCGAGCGCTGCAGTTAGACCCCTGCTCGTTTGAGGCTCGTCTGAACGGGATGCGCATGGGATTGCAAGTGGGTAAGGCGCCTCAGCATTGCCGCTACACCGATGAGGAACGGCGGGCTTTACAAGGGGAATGACCGATGTACGTATTGGAGTGCGAACTGGTGACGGCTGCCTCGCTTGAGGACACGTTCGCCGTTTTTGCCGATCCTTACAACCTCGCTAAGATCACGCCGCCGTGGTTAGGTTTTCACGTGCTGACCGAAAACTTATCCATGCGACGCGGGGCGGAGATCCAGTACCTGTTCCGCTGGCTCGGGCTGCCGATGAGGTGGGCGACGGAGATCACCGAGTACGACCCCCCGGTGACGTTTGTGGATGAGGCTCGGCGGAGTCCTTATTCGTTTTGGCGGCACCGGCATACGTTCCGGCAAACCGCGGAAGGCACGGTTGTGGGCGACCGCGTGGAGTATGATTTGCCGCTCGGCGTGCTCGGCAGGATGGCTCACGGGATCGCGGTTTCGGCTCAGTTGCGTAAGATTTTCGAGTACCGTCAGCGCGCGATTGCGGAGTTGCTTGGCGGTCCTCCGTTGCGTGTTGCGACGCCTGCGATCCGACGAGTGTGATTGGATGGGTAGACTGGAGGCGTGGCGACTACGGCGCTTCTTCTTGATTCCTTTTATAAGCAGCATGTGACGGGTTCGGGGCATCCGGAAAGGCCGGAACGTTACGACGCGATTTTGTCGGGCCTGGAACGGGAGGGCCTGGTGAAGGAATGCGCTCGCGTGGAGCGCCGCTCGGCGAGCGAGGATGAAGTCGCGATGGCGCATGCTCGGGAATACATTGCGGTTGCGAAGCGCGACATTCGTTCGGGCGCGCACGATCTGTCGACGGGCGATACGGCGGTGGGACCTCGATCGCTGGACGTGGCTTTAGATGCTGTAGGCGGCGTGTTGAACGCTGTTGACATGGTGGTTGGCGGGCGGGTGAAGAATGCTTTCTGCGCGGTGCGGCCGCCGGGCCATCATGCGACGGCGCTGCGCGGAATGGGTTTCTGCGTGTTCAACAATATTGCGGTTGCGGCCCGGTATGCGCAGAAGAAGCACGGGCTGGCTCGGGTGTTGATTGCCGACTGGGACGTGCATCACGGCAACGGAACGCAGGACATCTTCTATCATGATGGGTCTGTGTATTTCTTCAGTACGCACCAGTCGCCCTGGTATCCGGGGACGGGCGCTGCCGGTGAGACGGGCGAAGGGTCAGGGAAAGGCTCGACTCTGAACTGTCCGTTCGCGGCGGGGGCGGGCCGGTCGGAGATTGTGGGCGCGCTGCGGGAGCGGCTGATTCCGGCGATGGATGCGTTCCAGCCGGAGTTGGTGATGATCTCGGCGGGGTTCGATTCGCGTGTAGGCGATCCGCTGGGTCAGTTCCGGTTAACCGATGAGGACTTCGCGGATTTGACTCGGATGCTGATGGATGTGGCGGATAAGCATGCAGGGGGGCGGGTGGTGTCGGTGCTGGAAGGCGGCTACAGCCTGACGGGATTGGCGGCCGGAGTGGCGTCGCACGTGAAGACGTTGACGCATGCTTGAGTTCGGGGGAAGCGGGATGGTAAAGTGATGTTGTTGCGCGCCCGTAGCTCAGTTGGATAGAGCGTCTGGCTACGAACCAGAAGGTCGCATGTTCGAGTCATGCCGGGCGCACCACACTCCTCTACCCTTAGTTTTTAAACTCCGAAAGCCAAGTTGCCGTAGCCTCGTGCCGTTATCCCCTGCCGAGCGGCACCTGTGATTAGCGCCACAATAAACGACCCACCTCCCAACATATTCACAGGCTCGTCTCATCCGGCCCGCGTTTTATGGGAATTGATCGAGGCAAGTCGAGTCGGTTGGTAGCGGCGGCTCTCCGGTTCGCGAAGGACGAACTCTGCGCTGAAGACCGATGCTCAATGTGTGTGTGTCGTATGATGACGTGCGTATTCGTGGGCTGTGGACCGAGACGTTCCGTCCGGACGTGTGCACCATCGTGCCGCGCCGTGGCATCTTAAAGAACATGTCTTGCTTGGGCATCGACTTCGCCGCGCTTCGTGAGAGCCGGCGCGTCGTGGACGACGTGTTTGGTTTGGTGGCGGGCGATTGCTTTTATGAGCGCCCGGTTCCGGAACGGCATCGCATTGTGTTTTACGTCGGCCATGTCGAGGCTTTCGATTTGAATCTGCTTCGAACGCAGATGGATATTGCGTCGTTCGCTCCAGAGCTCGATCAGTTGTTTGCTTTCGGTATCGACCCTCCCGCCGGTTCCCTGCCCTTGGATGCCGCTTCGGATTGGCCAAGGCTCGACGTGGTTGCCCACTACTGCCAGCGCGTTCGCGCGTTGATCGACGCGTGCTGGGATGCTACGCCCGAACTGCTGCGGCATGTGGCGATTGAGCACCGGCTGATGCATGCCGAAACTCTCTGTTACATGCTGCATAACTTTGAGCCGTCGCGGCTGGTGCGGCCTCCTGTCTTCGAGTCTGCCGACACGTACGGGAGTTTGCCTGCGGACCTATGCCACATTCCTGCTGGTCCGGCGCGTCTCGGGCGGTCGCGAGACGAAGGGTTTGGATGGGATAACGAGTTCGATGGACATGAGGTTCATGTGCCCGCGTTTTCTATCGACCGCTGGAAGGTGACTAATGGCGCGTACCTGGAGTTTGTTCGCACTGAAGGAGCCGCAACGCCTTTCTTCTGGACCGAGCGCAACGGCTCCTATTTTCTGCGTCGCATGTTCGACCAGGTTCCGCTTCCTCTCGATTGGCCGGTCTATGTGACTCACGCGGAGGCCAGTGCTTATGCGGCGTGGCGCGGCGGCCGGCTTCCTACCGAGTGCGAGTGGCTTCGCGCTTCTGAGACTGCGCCCGTGGTCGGCAACTTCGATTTGCGGCGCTTCGACCCAGAGCCAGGGAATGCAAATCCCGACTCTGCCTCGTGTCATGGAGTGGAGGATATGGTGGGCAATGGGTGGGAGTGGACATCGAGCTTGTTCCGCCCGTTTCCGGGATTCCGCGCGTTTCCTTTCTACGAAGGCTACTCAGCGCCGTTCTTCGATGACGACCATTATGTTCTGAAGGGAGCATCGCCCCGAACGCATGCTGTTTTCACTCGACCCTCCTTCCGCAACTGGTTTCGGCGCGATTATCCGTATGTGTTCGCCAGCTTCCGATGCATCCCCTACAACAGCTAGAGTTCACCCAGGAAGTCCGCGATGGGCTTTGCGCGAGCGGTCAGAAGACCCTTCCGACGCGATTCCTGTATGACGAGGTCGGGAGCGCGTTGTTCGACGCGATCACCGCGCTGCCCGAGTATGGGCTCAGCCGCGCGGATATGCGACTGCTCGGCCGAATCGCGCGAGACTTGGCTTTGCTTTCCGGCGGTGTGAGGCACGTTGTCGAACTTGGCAGCGGCAATGGAACCAAGACACGCATCATGCTGTCTGCGTTTGCGGAAAACGGAGTGGATGTGGTGTACTCGCCCGTCGACCTTTCACGCACAGCGCTGGATGCGTGTGCGAAAGAACTCACGGGCTTTCGCGTCGAGCCCATTCAAGCAGACTTTCTGACGGGGTTGGAGATGGCTGCACGCGGGCGCTCTATTGAGTCCGGACTGCTGGTGCTGTTCCTCGGGAGCAACATCGGGAATTTTCCTCGATCCACGATTCCCGCATTCTTTCGGAGCGTTCGGGCCTGTCTGTCCCCGGGCGATGAACTGCTGATTGGAGCGGACCTGGTAAAGCCCGTAGCCGATCTTCTGCTCGCGTACGACGACCCTGCCGGAGTGACTGCGGCTTTCAATCGCAATCTGCTGTCACGAGTGAACCGTACGTTAGATGCCGACTTCGATGTACGCGCCTTCGAGCACGAGGCTCGGTGGAACAGCGCGGAACGGCGTGTTGAGATGCACCTATGCGCGCGCTCGGATCAGCAGGTTCGTATCGGGGCGCTGGGGCGCGAGATCACGATCGCGGCGGGCGAATCGATTCATACGGAGTCTTCGCATAAGTTCACCGTCGAGGAGTTGGTTCAGGATTCGCTACCATCAGGTTTCTCTCTGGTCCACAGTTGGATTGACGACGAGTGGCCGTTCGCTGAATTGTTGTTTCGGGCGCTGTGACGAAGGAGGAATGCATGGGTGACTGTACGCATCTGGATCAGGTTCAGGATGTAGAACCATCCAGCGATGGGTGCGAGGAGTGTCTGAAGATGGGCAGCACCTGGGTGCACCTGCGTCTATGCCTTTCCTGCGGGCATGTGGGTTGCTGCGATTCCTCACAGCACAAGCACGCGACCAAGCACTTCCGTCGCGCCGGGCATCCTCTGGTGCGCTCGCTGGAGCCCGGTGAAGACTGGGGCTGGTGCTATGTAGACGAAGTTTTTCTGGAGCCGGCATGACGACGGCTGCGGCTCGACCCGTTCTGCTGACGGTGGATGACGATCCGCAGGTGCTGCGGATGATCGAACGCGATCTGCGCAGCAAATATGCCGAGCATTATCGGGTGACCCGCGCGCAATCCGGAGCCGAGGCGCTCGATCTGCTCCGACAGTTGCAGTTGCGCAATGATCCTGTGGCGCTGTTTCTCGTGGATCAGCGAATGCCCTCGATGAACGGCGTGGAGTTTCTTCGCGAGGCCGTGACGATGTATCCGCTTGCCCGCAAGGTGCTGTTGACGGCTTATGCCGACACGGAAGCGGCAATTCAGGCGATCAATGAAGTTCATATCGACAACTACCTGTTGAAGCCGTGGAACCCTCCCGAGGAGCGGCTGTATCCAGTCATCACCGATTTGTTGGACGACTGGATGAGCGAATTCCGCCCGCCATTCACGGGCGTGCGTTTGTTGGGCACGCGGTGGTCACCGCAGTCCCACCAGATTCGCGACTTTCTTTCGCGGAATCGGATTCCGTATCAGTGGCTCGAGATGGAGAGGCGTGAGTCCGATCCCGAGGTCGATCGGATTGCCGAGGCGGCGCGCATCGGGCAGGATGCGGCGCTCCCGGTCGTGATCTTCGAAGATGGGTCGGTCCTGGAACAGCCCGACACCGCGGAAATTGCGGCGAGGCTCGGGTTGGGGACGAAGGCTTCGGCGCAGTTCTATGATTTGACCATCGTGGGTGGAGGTCCCGGAGGGCTGGCGGCCGCGGTGTATGGCGCGTCCGAGGGCTTGGGAACGGTAATGATCGAGCGCGAGGCTCCCGGCGGTCAGGCGGGGATGAGTTCGCGCATCGAGAACTATCTCGGGTTCCCAGATGGTCTGAGCGGGAGTCTGCTGGCGGATCGCGCAGTGAAGCAGGCGCGGCGCTTTGGCGTGGAGATCCTCGCGCCGCAGGAGGCGGTTGCGCTTCGCGTCGATGGACAGTATCGCGTGCTGCAGTTCCGAGACAACACCGAGATATCCTGCCACGCTCTTCTGATTGCGACCGGCGTTCAGTACCGAAAGCTCGACGTACCGGGGATGGAGCGGCTCGCCGGGGCGGGCGTTTATTACGGCGCCGCTATGACGGAGGCGATTTCGTGTAAAAACGAGACGGTTTATGTGGTCGGAGCCGCGAACTCGGCTGGGCAGGCGGCGATGCACTTCTCTCGATATGCCAGCGAAGTTATCATGCTGGTGCGGTCCGCTGGATTAGCGGCGACAATGTCGGATTACCTGATTCGGCAGATCGCGTCCACTCCGAACATTCGGGTTGCCCCGTTTTCGGAAGTGGTGGAGGTGTTTGGCGCTGAACGACTGGAAGGCATGACGCTTGAATGCAAGCGCACCGGCGAGAAATCGAGCGTTCCAGCTTCGTCGTTGTTTATCTTTATCGGCGCGGCTCCCCGAACGGACTGGCTGGAGGGTGTGGTGGAGCGCGACAAATACGGATTCATTGTTACGGGTCCGGATTTGATCGTGGACGGCAAACCTCCGCGCGGATGGCAACTTGACCGTCAACCGTACTTGCTGGAGTCCAGCGTGCCTGGGGTGTTTGCCGTGGGAGACGTCAGGCACGGTTCCGTCAAGCGAGTGGCGACCTCGGTTGGAGAGGGCGCGATGGCAGTTGCCATGGTTCATCAGTATCTGGCAACACTCGGGAGATGAGATGGAGCACATTGTCCAGGCGCTTAAGAGTGTGCCGCTGCTGGCGGACCTGCCGGAAAACAAGCTGAGGACACTGGCGGGATTGGGAACCGAGCGGCGATTCAAACCCGGTGAAGCTACTGCGGAGGCGGGGACACCGGCCAATGCAATGTTCATCATGCTGGAGGGTGAGATCGAAGGACGGTCCGACGATCGCGCGGTATTTACCGCACGTGCCGGGGACATCACAGGCAAGCTGCCGCATTCGCGCATGGTCACGTTTCCAATCACAAGTCGCGCCGTAACGGCGGTATGGAATCTGACCATTCCCGATAGTGCATTTGCCGAAATGCTGGATCGCATACCCGAGTTGGATGCGCGGCTAATTGGGCTGATGGCCGATCGCATCCGATCTTTCACGGCGGACCAGGTGCAGCAGAGCAAGCTGGCGGCGTTGGGAAAGCTTTCGGCGGGGCTGGCGCACGAGTTGAATAATCCAGCATCGGCGGCTGCACGGGCCGCCGACTCGATTCGCGCCAAGCTGGAGGAATTGAGGCGATTAGACCTTCGGGTAGCTTCGGCAGACTTGTCGCACGAGCAGAGGGTAGCGCTGTTTGAGGCTGAGACGCGAGCCCTGGATCATGCTCGGGGGTGCACGGGCTTGGATGCGCTTACGCGGTCCGATCGCGAGGAAGAACTCGGCGCGGGGCTGCAGAAGCTTGGTGTGGCGAATGCCTGGGAGTTGGCATCGCAGTTGGTGGATGCCGGGTTTACGCGCGAATCGGTTGAAGCCTTTGCGCGCGAGGCAGACGGCATCTTTCCGCAGGCGTTAGCGCGTATCGGGTTGCTGATTGCCGTGGACCAGTTGTCGGCCGAGATTCTGGAAAGCATGACGCGCATTTCGGCGCTGGTGAAGTC